>JAITPP010000200.1 GCA_031289385.1 Prevotellaceae bacterium
TTTCGTTTTACGCTTTTTGTCGATTTTGTAAAATGCTCGTCGCCGCTTGCATTGAAGTAGGTGTATTGGCTTTCGTCTTCGTCTTTCGATTTATACATATTGAAAAGTCCGTAAGTATTTATTTTAAATTTTTCGCTTGGCTGAGCCGAAATATTTACCACCGCCAAATTGTTGGAATTGCTGTATGTATTTTGGTTTATGGGCATCAGCAGTGAGGCTTCGTTTTCGCCGAATGTGAAACTAAATGTATTATTTCCTGTTGCAAATTCGTTCAGACCGCCGTTCATTTTAAGATAATCGTCGAATTGTAAAAGACTTTCGCCCGTATTGTTTCCCGAAAGAGTTACCGATGCCATAAATTTGGGCATCAAGCGTATAAGATTATTTTTTGTGTAATATTTATCTTGCACGCCGCCTGCTACGCTGATATTTCCTGTTATTTTATTCCAAAAACTTTTATTTACTTTTACATTTATTGCTGTTTTTTCGTACGATTGAAAACCTTTCATTATATCGTATTCGCTGTAATTGTTTACAACTTCAACTTTTTCGGCAATGCCTGCGGGAAGATTTTGCAAAGGCACTTGCGTATTGCCCGAAAACAAATCTCTGCCTTCAATCAGCACGGCATCAACATCTTTGCCTTGCGCCTGTATTTTTCCCGAATCATCAACTTTTATTCCCGGAAGTTTGCCAATCATATCGCCGAGTGTAACTTCCGAGCCGTCGGTGTATGCAAGCGGGTTGTAGCGAATTGTATCGCCGCTAAATTCTACTCCGTTGTAATTTGCTTTTACTTTTGCAGCATCAAGTTCGGTAATTTCGGTTTTCATACTGAAATTAACATCTAAATTATTGTTTCCGAAAACGCCGATTTTGGTGCGCTGCGTGGAATATCCTGTGTGATGAACTTCAACTAAATATTGTCCGTTGGGTATTTGCGGCAATTTGTATGCGCCGTTGTTGTCGGTTGTTGTATATTTTACGGTGGCAGAATCTTTTGCCGATAGTAATATAATTGTAGCAAAATTCAGAGTTTCGTTTTTTTCGTTTACAACTCGTCCTTTCACGCTGTTGGTTTGCGCAAAACCCGCCACGCAACACACAAAAAATGTTGTAAAAAATAAAAGTTTTTTCATCGCCTGTTTACGTCTGTTTTATTGTGAAAGTAATTCGTTTATTTTATTTTCCAATGCCTTCCCTCTCAAATTTTTTGCTATGATAATTCCTTCGGGATTAATCAATAATGTTGTAGGATAACCTGTTATTCTATATTTTTTTGTAATGGTATTTTCGTCGTCCGACAAAATTTGCGCCCAAGTAATAGAATATTGTTCTATCATTTTGTCCAACGCCTCCGACTTGCTATCGCCAACAATTCCCAAAATTTCAATTTTAGATTTATCCAAACTGTCATACAAAATTTTAAGATTTGGCAACTCCTGAATACAGGGGCTGCACCAAACCGCCCAAAAATCAATAAATAAATATTTGCCTTTATAATTATCCAATGAAATTTTTGTTTTTGTTTTGAAATCATATCCTTCAAAAGGAATGGTTTTAAATCCGATTTGTGTAGCGTGCAGTTGATTTTGAGGCAAATTTGTTTTTTCAAGTATCACCACATTTTTATTCGTATTCACGCCTTTGTATTTATATATTTTTTCATTCAATGTAAGATATTCATTTTCCGAAATCGTATTTTCTCTTTCAACTTTTCCCCCATTTTTTAAACTGTCGTCCACCAAAATAATGCCTGTTTTACTGTAAGATAAATTTATAAAATCATTTGAATTTATTGCAAGTTCCATCCCATCAAACGCGGCAACGATATATTGTGAAAAATTGCACATAAACAAGCCGTACTGCGGTGCATAAACAATACATAGCGGGACTTTTTCCTGAACAATTTGATTGTCGGACAAACGTTCATAAGTTACCATTATTGAATTGTGCTGCATCAACGAATCTTTATTTTTTGAATTATCAACCAAATCAAGTTCTAATGGCGTAAACATGGCGTCATCGCTAAAATCAAGATTATTATTTGCATCAACAATCATTTGGATTTTACCTGTTGCATCTTTTCCAAAAGCAAAAGCAACCTTATTTTTCAGCGGTTTCTTCGACAGGTTTAATGTGTCGGGCGTCCAATTCCATGATTTTTGCAATTCGTCATACCATTCCTGTGTAATATTTCCCTGCAAATAATTTTGATACACATCTTGATAAATATTTATGTTAATATGTCCCTTTTTTGCATCCGTCCATTCGTCGGGTATTCCCGAAACTTGGAGATAGGTTTTTTTCCATTGGTTATTTTCGTCTTCCGAATCAGGCGAGATTCCACCAAAAGCCGATTTAAAAACTCCGTATCCGTTTTGCACGGAAAACGGTATTTCAATGGTGTTTTTCTGTGTACAACTTGATATAAGCCCAAGCGCACAAACTATTAGTAATATTTTTTTCATTTACGTTTTTTCATTTACTATTTATTATTGATTATTTATTATTGGTTTTTCATTCTTCATTCCTACATTCCTACATTTCTACATTTCTACATTCCTACATTTCTTAATTCCTACATTTCTTAATTTCTACATTCAGCAAGCATTTCGCTGCGCTACATGCGGGATTATCCATATTAAAGTCCTACGGACTTTTTCAATTACGAATTACGAATTACAAATAATTCAACTTTCAATATTAACTTCTGCCCAAATACCAACGACTAAATACCAACGACTAAATACTAACGACTAAATACTAACGGCTAAATACCAACGACCAAATACCAACGACTAAATACCAACGACTAAATACCAACGACTAAATACTAAATACTTATTTAGTTATACGTATAGTAATTCCGCCGCCGCTGTCATCGCCCATTTTGTTACCTTCCTGTTCCATTGCTTTCATACGTTTTTCAAGCATTTTATCAAAATCGTCTTTGCTTATTTTTTTGCCTTTTTTTGGAGCAGCAATTTGGCAATCGGCATCGTCGGATATTGCTTTTGTGATGGTGGTAAATTTGTCGCTTTTAACTTCCAAAACAAGTCCGGGCAAACCTGTATAAACAGGTCCATCTGTTATCGGCAAATTCGGGCAATACCAAACCGTAGTTTCGCCGTTTTTAGAAACTGCTTTTGTGCAATCGTAGCCTTGTATATTTTTTGTTGAATCGGTAATTTCCCATTCGTCGGCTTTTAGTTCGGTTTCAATCAAAAATCCTTTTCCGAAAAAATCCTGATACGAAATTTCTTTATGCGTATTATGATTTTTATAGGTAATATTTTCGGGTGTTTGCATGCGTATCACTATTCCTCCCGATTGGTTTTCGTCTTCTTTTTTCATTACGTTGTAAACGCTTTCGCCGTTGTTGTAGCAAAGCATATTTTGCACTATTGTACTTTTCTTTATTTGTTCAATCATACTTTGTTCCAAGCCGCCGCCGACTTGTATTTGCATTTTCGGCTGAGTTTCGTAAATCACTTGTATGGTTTGCGATTGCGCCGAATTAATAAACATATTTGCGCAAAAAAACATTGCAATTAAAATTTTTGTTTTCATACTGTTTATTTTTTATTTTTATATTTTGATGTTTCAATAATTATTACTCCGTTTTTTCCTTTTGCACCGTACCTTTTAAGAGCTTCTTCGTTTTTCAAAACAGTAACTCTTCCTATTTGCGATTCTATTTTAGAATATTCGTCGAAACTCATTTCTTTGCCATCTACTATTACCAAAGGATTTGCTTTCCAAAAATCAGAATTTGAATCTAAATTAATTTTGTGCAAAATGAGTAATGAATCTGAATAAATTTTCATTTTATCAAGATTTGTTTTCACTGAATCTAAATTTATTTTTTCAATTCTTAAAGAGTACGCCCCATTCGGTTTATTAAATTGTGTTTTCAGCGAATCTAAATTAACTTTTTCAATTCGTATATTATCTACTTTATTTTTCAGCGAATCAATATTAATTTTAATTCTATCAAAATTTAATCTAACAGAATCCCAATTTGTCGTATTCATTACATATTGCAGCGAATCTAAATTTAATTTTTGAGAATAAGCAAGCATATTATTATTTAAATTGATAGTGTCGCCATCGAAACCTACAATTTTTGTAACAGTTTTTCCGTTTACGCTTGTTGTTGTCATCGTATAACCTTTGTTTTTATTTTCCGATGTTCCCACAATTGTGTAAGTGCGAGGCTGATTGGCATCTTCATCAGATATATGCGTCATTGTATAAGTGCGAACATTTTTGCCTGCGTTTGATGATGAAACATTTTTATTTTTTGATGTTTTTATGATAATATTTTTTTGAGATTTTGAGTTTTTATCGCCATCTTTTTTTGTTGTAATTATTATAACTCCATTTTTACCTTTGTCGCCAAATAATTCAACTGCTTTTACATCTTTAAGCACATCAATTTGCTGAATATTATCGGCATTTACGCCATCAATATTTTCAATAATTTGTCCGTCGAGAATATACAGCGGCGAATCTTTTTTTACTTCATCAGAACCTTCAATATGTATATCAACATCATCCTGTTCGTCAATGTCTTCAATATGTATATCAACGTTTATTGTATCGTTTTCGTCGATAATTGTTTTTGTAATTGTTGTCGGATTTTCGCCGTTTTCGTCGCCAATATTTACAATATTAACTTCGTAGGTATTGTTGATATTTGAATTGTCGGCGGTATCGCTGATATTTTCGCCGAAAGCAATAAAATCGCTGATATTTACAGCCGAAATTTTTTCCATTTCGTTTTTCACGTCGGGGTTGGCAAATGCGGTTACAACCACAGCCAGCAAAGGCAATACGTATAAGTATTTCAACCTTGAATACGGATTTGATTTTTGTTTTGACATCATTTTTATGCGTTTTTTTAGTTTGTTATTTTTGAAATTATTTGCCATCGCAAAAAGTTTTGCGCCTACGGCTTTTTGTATCAGCAACAATTTATAATGTTTTGTATCAATACCTTTTTTTATCACATCTTCGTCGGCTTCGTATTCGTGAATATTTTGCAATTCGCGCCGAAACAGCCATGCCACAGGGTTTAGCCATTGCACAATATTATAAATCTGACAAAGCAGTAAATCAATCGAGTGGCGTTTAAGAATATGCGCTCGCTCGTGCGCTATAATTTCGTTGCCGTTTTCGTTAAAATCGTTTTCCGAAATAACAATGTACGTCATCCAACTGAACGGCGCAATGTTATTGTTGTGCAAAACAAGCGTGATATGATTTCCCAGCCTTTGTTTTTTCCCGCTTTTTATAAGCAAATAAAGTTTGATTGTCGAAAAAATATTGCGCGTCAGGAAAAATATTACGCCCGCAACGTAAACAAGCAATGCTATATGCAACCAAGTAATTTTTACGGTTTCCGTTGGTACGTTTGGCGTAACGGCAAGATATTGCAGCATCAGCATTATGTCGTCGGGAATTTCTGTCGGTTTTTCAAAAGATATGTTCAGCATGGGCAATGTCATCGACAAAAATAAAATTCCAAGCAAAGCCGCACGGTTAAACTTATGAAATGTTTCGTTGCTAAGTAACAGTTTGTAGAACAGATAAAACGCCGATAAACAAATTCCCGATTTGATTATGTAAACTAATAATGTTCCCATGTTTTTACGAAAGATTTAATCATGTTTTTTCACATTTTCTATTAATTCTTTCAACTCTTCGAGCGAAATTTTTTCTTCTTCAACAAGCGACGACACAATGTTAAGATACGAGTTGTTGAAATACTTGCTGACAACATTTCCCAAAGTTTCTTTATGAAAACCTTCTTGGCTCAACGTAGGAAAATATCTGTACGTATTGCCAAAAACTTCGTGCGATAAAAAACCTTTGCTTTCGAGTATTCGCACGATAGTAGAAATTGTGTTGAAATGCGGACGCGGTTCGTCATAAAACGTTACTAATTCTTTTACGTATAAAGGACCTTTTTCCCAGAAAAACTCCATTATTTCTTCTTCTTTTGCTGTTAATTTTCTCATAATAATTTAAATTTTTACGCAAAGAAACTAATTATTTTAGTTTTTGAACTACTTTAATTAGTTAAATTTTGTTAAGTTTGGTGGAAATAATTGTTTTGGGCGGAATATCAGGAGGTTGGGGGTTTGAGAGTAGGGAATTATTTTTAAAATTTTATAAAAACAAATCACTACTGTCCGACTAAAATAATTGCAAAACGACTTGTTTGTTTCATTTTTTTTACAGGTTCACATTTTTAATGTTTTAATGCAACGAGAATCGCATATTCGGAGTTGAAAAATA
>JAITPP010000221.1 GCA_031289385.1 Prevotellaceae bacterium
TAACGTCTCAAAAACAGCCTGAATTTTGACCTATACGCCACAAAAAACAACTAAACAAACCAACAAAAAACAACTAAACAAATCAACAACTAAGCATATTACCACATTAATCACATTAACATATTACCCCATTAACATATTTATTTCTATCTTTGCATGATATAATTTTAAAAAATCAAATCATAAAAAAATAAAAACGATGAAAAAAACTGTATTAAATAAATTTTTGCGCTACGTTGCTATTGATACGCAATCGGACGAAAACAGCGCCTCGCAGCCAAGTACTGCAAAGCAACTTACGCTATCGAAATTGCTGGTGGACGAACTTAAAGCAATGGGAATAACCGATGCCGCTCTCGACGAGCATGGTTATGTGATGGCAACAATTCAGTCGAACATAAACAAGAAAACGCCTGTAATCGGCTTCATTGCTCATGTTGATACGTCGCCCGATTTGAGCGGCGCAAATGTAAAACCGCAAATTATCGAAAATTACAACGGCAAAGATATTGTTCTTAGCAAAGAGAAAAAAATAAACCTTACGCTTAACGACTTCCCCGAATTGGCTGATTTCAAAGGCAAAACGCTGATTACAACCGATGGCACAACATTGCTCGGTGCAGATGACAAAGCTGGCATTGCCGAAATTATGACTGCCGCCGAATATATTATGAATCACCCCGAAATTAAGCACGGCACAATAAAAATCGGATTTACTCCCGACGAAGAAATAGGGCGCGGAGTTGATAAGTTTGATGTGGAAAAATTCGGTGCAGACTACGCCTACACTATGGATGGCGGCGCTCTTGGCGAGTTGGAATACGAAAATTTTAATGCTGCGTCTGCAAAAATCAAAATACACGGAAACAACATTCATCCCGGCTATGCAAAAGGAAAAATGACAAATTCAATTCTTGTTGCTATGGAACTTAATGCGTTGTTGCCCGTAAACGAACGTCCTGAATTTACCGAAAATTACGACGGCTTTTTTCATGTAGTACATTTCGACGGAAATGTGGAACAAGCATCAATACAATACATTATACGCGATCATAATCGTAAAAAATTTGAACACAAAAAGGAAACAATTAAAAATTGTGTCGATTTTTTGAATAAACGCTACGGAAACGATGTGTTGGTGTTGGAATTGAAAGATCAATATTACAATATGCGCGAAATGGTTGAGCCTCATTATCACATTGTTGAAACAGCATTTAACGCAATGAAACAGGCAGATGTAGAGCCAATTGTGCGCCCAATTCGCGGCGGAACAGATGGTGCGCGATTGTCGTTTATGGATTTGCCTTGTCCAAATATTTTTGCAGGAGGACATAATTTTCACGGAAAATACGAATTTGTAGCCCTTGAATCGATGGAAAAAGCAGCCGAAGTGATTTTGAATATTGTAAAACTTTATGCTGAGGAATAATTAATATTTTGATGGCAGCCGTTGATAAAATTTTTCGAAAAGCAATAAGTTTGCAGCCATTGTCGGCAGAGGAATTGCTGCAATTGTACAAGTTTACGCCGACAAGTGAATTAATGTTTGTTGCAAACGAACTGCGGCAAATTCATGTTCCCGGAAACGGCGTGAGTTGGCAAATCGACAGAAATGTGAATATAACAAACGTTTGTATTTCGGGATGCAAATTTTGCAATTTTCATTGCAAGCCGCACGAAATCGAAAAATCGTACACAACAACAATCAACGAATATTGCAACAAAATTGAAGAACTTATAAAACTAAACGGCGATCAACTTTTGCTGCAAGGCGGATTACATCCGAAATATGGTTTAAGTTTTTATAAAAATCTTTTCGAGGAATTGAAAAAACGTTATCCCCATATAAAACTTCATGCGCTTGGACCCCCCGAAATTGCTCATATTGCACGATTGGAAAAAAAATCGTATCGTGAAATTTTAGAAAGTCTTATTGATAGCGGTTTAGACAGTCTTCCGGGAGCAGGAGCAGAAATTTTGTGCAATCGTGTGCGAAAACAATTATCGCCTGCAAAACCCGATTCGCAAGCATGGTTTGATGTTATGCGCGAGGCACATAAACTTAATCTGCCTACGTCGGCAACAATGGTTTTCGGACATATCGAAACGCTGGAAGAGCGAATTGAACATCTTATAAAAATAAGAAATTTGCAAGACGAAAAACCGCAAAACGTATATGGATTTTTGGCGTTTATCTGCTGGACAATGCAAATGTCGGGGACAAAACTCGGCAACGAAACTTGCAATAAATCAGTGAGTACGGATGAATATATACGAACAATCGCTATCAGCCGAATTGCGCTCAATAATATTACCAACATACAGGCATCGTGGCTTACGGTTGGCAAAAACGTTGCGCAAATTGCTTTACATTCGGGAGCAAACGATATGGGTTCGATTATGATTGAAGAAAATGTAGTTTCGTCGGCAGGAGTAACAAATAAATTCGATGCAGATGGTATAAAAAACGCTATTTGCGAAGCGGGATTTACGGCATGGTTGAGAAATCAAAAATACGAAGCCCGATAAAAACAAAAAAACATTAAATTTAAAATATTGAAATCTTAAAATAATATTATGAACAGTCAGCAAATATTTGAACAAATATGCCGAAAACAAAGTTTTTTGTGCGTTGGACTTGATAGCGATATAAACAAAATACCGCAACATCTGCTTAAAGAAAAAAATCCTTTATTTGAATTTAACAAACAAATTATTGATGCAACGGCAAAATATTGCGTATCGTACAAGCCAAATCTGGCTTTTTACGAAGCCTGCGGCGAAAACGGCTTGCAGCAACTTGCAATGACAGTTGATTATATACAAAAAAATTATTCCGAAATGTTTGTTATTGCCGATGCCAAACGCGGCGATATAGGAAATACTTCGCAAATGTATGCACGTGCTTTTTTCGAAAAAATGAATTTTGATGCAATAACTTTGTCGCCATACATGGGCGAAGATACTGTAACTCCGTTTTTTTCGTTTGCCGAAAAATGGGTAATTCTGCTCGCCCTCACAAGCAATGCGTCGGCTTGCGATTTTCAGATGCTTAAAACCGAAACAGGTTTGATGCTTTACGAAGAAGTAATTGCACGCTCGAAAAACTGGGGAAATGCCGATAACACAATGTACGTTGTTGGCGCAACAAAAGCCGAAATGCTTGCAAAAATAAGAGAAATAATTCCCGAACATTTTCTTTTGATTCCGGGAGTGGGAGTGCAAGGCGGCAGTCTTGCAGACGTTGCACGATATGGAATGAACGACATTTGCGGATTACTTGTAAATTCATCCCGAGCCATTATTTATGCCGATAACAGCAAAAATTTTGCAACCGCAGCAACCCAAAAAGCAAAAGAAATGCAAACGGAAATGGCAGAATTGATTAGTCGTAAGCCATTATAGTCGTAAGTTGTAAGTTGTAAGTCGTAAGTTGTAAGTTGTAAGTCGTAAGTCATAAGTTGTAAGTCATAAGTTCGGAAGTTACTGCGCTTGGTTTGATTTTGTGCATAAATTTAATATTCCACAAGCGCAAAGTCCACAAAATTTTTTTATAAAATATTTAGAATCAATATTTTCTTTGTGTTCTTCGTGTCTTTGTGGGAGAAAAAAGCCCCTAAATAAAAATGCAATAGCGCTTTTACACAAAACCATGCCGCATAAATTTAGAGAATAATAATTTCGGCAAAGTTAATTATGAAATTTATTGAAACGGGAAATAATCTTTTTCAAATATTTATAAAACGCCGCTCTTATTTAATAAATTAAATTGCTGTTTTACAGAATATTGAATAATCGCATTTAATCCTTGAATATATGCGGAATAAATTTTATTTTTTATTTTTTGTTCAATATTTATTTTTTTACTATCTTTGCAGCCCAAATTTGTGAAAATTTTAAAATTATATAAAAATGAAAAAAGAAATTCATCCATCGAGTTATCGCGTAGTGGCATTCAAAGATATGTCAAACGAGCATATTTTTTTAACGCGCTCGTCGGTTAATACAAAAGAAACTATCACTGTTGATGGTGTTGAATATCCGTTGTATAAACTTGAAATTTCAAACACATCTCACCCTTTTTATACAGGTAAAATGAAACTTGTAGATACAGCGGGACGTGTTGATAAGTTTATGAACCGATACAAAAACTACGCAAACAAAAGCAAATAATTTTTGACATTTGCAAACAAAATTTACCTCGACTTATTTATGTCGGGGTTTTTTGTTGGATTTTTTATTCTCCAAAAAAAAATATTTTGGCACGCAGTATGCAATATTGAAATAATAGTTTTATATTTGAATAATTTTTAAGGGGCTGTTATCGCAACTTTAACAACTGATATTAAAATATTTAACTACAAATAAGATAAAATAATATTAATCAAAGTAAATACTTTGTTAGAGAAATGACGAGGTTTTGCTGACAAATTGACTGAAAAATTATGGCTATTGACATAAAATTACGACAAATTTTCCTCGAAGGGGACGAAGCCGAAAGTGTAAATTATATTCCGCTTTCGTTAGACGAAGATTTTGCAAAAATAAATACCAAAGAATTACCCGAATCTTTGCCAATATTAACATTGCGCAATTCGGTGCTTTTTCCCGAAATTCTTATACCTATAACCGTAGGGCGCGAAAAATCAATAAAACTTGTGCGCGAAATTTACGCAACATCAAAAATTTTGGGCGCAGTTGCTCAGTCCGACTCGAAAGTTGAAAATCCCACAAAAAAAGATTTAAACAAAATCGGCACTGTTGCCCGTATTCTCAGAATCTTAGAAATGCCCGATGGCGCAATAACAGCCGTATTGCAAGGCGTAAAACGTTTTGAAATAAAAAATATTATTGACGAAGACCCTTATTTTGTTGCAAATGTAAAATATCTTGGCGAAGAAAAACCTAAAATGCCTAACGAAAATTACGACGCAATCATAAGTTCGATAAAAGATATTGCAGTACAAATTATACGGCAATCGCCAATGCCGCAAGAAGTTATATTTGCAATTAAAAATATCGAACGTCGCGGTTTTCTGATAAATTACATAGGCTCGAATCTTGATATTACACACAACGTAAGCGACCAGCAATCGTTGCTCGAAATAGGAAATTTGAAAGACCGCGCATTAAAATTGCTTGAAATATTACAGAAAGAACTTAAACAACTCGAAATAAAAAACGATATTCAACGCAAAGTTCGCCACGAAATTGACCAGCAACAACGCGAATATTATTTGCATCAACAAATGAAAACAATTCAAGACGAATTGGGAGAAAACCCTGCCGAACAGGATATTGCCGAACTACGCGAACGCGCAAAAACAAAAAAATGGAGTGACGAAATAGGCGAATTTTTTGAAAAAGAAACTGCCAAACTCGAAAGAATGAACCCTGCGGTTGGCGAATTTTCTGTTCAACTAACTTATCTGCAACTGTTGCTCGACCTGCCTTGGAACGAATACACCGAAGACAGTCTTGACATAAAAAAAGCACAAAAAATATTAGACGAAGACCATTACGGGCTTGATAAAGTAAAAGACCGAATTTTGGAATATCTTGCCGTGATAAAACTGAAAAACGATTTGAAATCGCCAATAATTTGCCTTTACGGACCTCCGGGAATAGGAAAAACATCGTTGGGAAAATCAATAGCACGGGCAATAGGACGCGAATTTGGAAGAATATCGCTTGGCGGACTGCACGACGAAGCCGAAATTCGCGGACACCGCAAAACATATATCGGCGCAATGCCCGGACGAATTATTCAAACCGTAAAACGCTGTAAATCTGCAAATCCCGTAATAATTCTTGACGAAATAGACAAAATAGGCAACGATTTCAGAGGCGACCCTGCATCGGCATTGCTTGAAGTGCTTGACCCTGAACAAAATTCAACATTTCACGATAATTATATCGACTTAAATTTCGATTTGTCTAAAACAATGTTTATCACAACCGCCAACAATATAGCAACAATAAATCCCGCCTTGCGCGACCGTATGGAAATGATTCCGATGAGCGGATATTTAGTTGAAGAAAAAATAGAAATTGCAAAACGCCATCTTATTCCAAAACAATTGGATGCACACGGAATTAAACCCGACACAATCGTACTTAATGACGATGTGATAGAAATAATTATCGAATCATATACAAAAGAATCGGGCGTGCGCTCGCTCGACAAACAAATTGCAAAAGTTGCCCGCTATTATGCCAAACAAATTGCGCTAAACGAAAAAATAACGTCAAAAATATCAAAAGAAAAAATAAGAGAAATACTTGGCGTTCCGATATTTACAAAAGACGAATATCAAGGTAACGATTTTGCAGGCGTTGTTACAGGACTTGCGTGGACAGCACTTGGCGGCGAAATTCTTTTTATAGAAACAAGTTTGAGCAAAGGCAAAGGCAAACTTACCATTACCGGAAATTTAGGCGACGTAATGAAAGAATCGGCTTTGATAGCGCTTGAATACGTAAAAGCGCACGCCAATATGTTTAATATTGATTATTCTGTTTTTGAAAAATG
>JAITPP010000258.1 GCA_031289385.1 Prevotellaceae bacterium
AAACATCTTCCGTATTGCAAGCCGTAGGTTTGCAACCTTTTCTTTTATTGGTAGCAGTCCTAACGGACTGCTGCCGGCGTGGTATTATCATTTCTACCGAGCAATAATCCCTAACGGGATTTTTTACCATCTATTATAATTTGTTTCTTTTTCATCCCTTATTTTATCAATTCTGCAAGTTTGTCTTTTAGTGCTTGTCCGCGAAGATTTTTTTCAATAATAATTCCTTGCGGGTCAATTAATACCGTATGCGGAATGCTGCGCACATTATAAAGTTTTGCGCCTTCGCTTTGCCAGTATTTTACATCCGACATTTGCACCCATGTAATTCCCAATTCTTCGATACCTTTCAACCAAGACTCTTTATCTTTGTCGAACGATACGCCTACAATTTCAAAATTTTTATCTTTATATTGTGCATACACTTCAACAAGAGTAGGCATTTCATTACGGCAAGGTCCGCACCATGCTGCCCAAAAATCAATCAACACATATTTTCCTTTGCCTGCATAATCCGAAAGTTTTATGGTTTCGCCTTGCGGACTGGGCATTTCAATATCAACAAACGGCTGTCCTACGGCAACTGTTTTTGCTGCTTTTACACGTTCTGTAATTTTCTTAAACGTTTCGTTGTTTAATGTTTCTTCGGTTGCGTCAGATAATATTTCTTCAATTTTTTCAACTTCCATTTGCGCCACAATGCGTTCTATAAAATATTCGCCTGCTTTGTTGTTTATGTTTTCTTTCAAAAATGCGATGCCTAAATCGTTGTATTCTTTTTCAATTTCGTCGTATTCGGCATCCAACGAATCTTCAAATTCTTGGTTTAAAGTTCCGTCTTGTTTTGCTTGGTCGTAGCGAACATAGATATCGTTTACTTTTTCGGTTATTACGTTGCGTTGTTTCATAAATTGCGTAACAACATCGTTAAGTTCTGTTCCCGAAACATTAATTTCTTTTTCGCCGACAGTAATATCTATTGGTACGTTATCGACAACAACCACACGCTGTTTATTTGCCAAAACAATGACATAAACTTCTGTTGATTTTACGTTTCCTGTAAAACTGAATTTGTTATCGGCAATTTGTGTCGAATCAATAGAAACAAGTTTATTATCAGATTGTTTCTTTAAATAAACTGTTTGTCCGTTCAAATCTTCCTGTTCAACATTTCCGTTGATTGTGTAAGATTTTTTTTCGCTGCACGCTAATGCTGCAATTGCAATAAATGCAAATAATAATATTTTTTTCATGTTTTTATTTTGTTTAAAAATGATTTATAATTTTAAAAAAGTCCGTAAAGTTCAGCATTCACTTTGTCGATGACGGAGTTAAGGTCTTCGGGGCGTTTCTCGAAATTTATTTTGTCCACATCAATAATCAGTCGGCGTTCTTTATACGAATTTATCCATTCTTCGTAACGTTCGTTGAGATGCGTAAGATAATCTATGCGTATTCCTGTTTCGTATTCTCTGCCGCGTTCCTGTATTTGATTTACAAGAGTCGGTATTGATGCTTGCAGATAAATAAGTAAATCGGGCGGCGCAACAAGTTCCATCATCAAGTTAAACAGTGATGTATAATTTTCGAAATCGCGCGACGACATCAGTCCCATTTTGTGCAAATTAGGTGCAAAAATACAAGCATCTTCGTAAATTGTTCTGTCTTGAATAATTGTTTCTTTGTTGCGTTTTATATCAACAATATTTTTAAATCGCCGATTAAGAAAAAATATTTGAAGATTGAACGACCAGCGTTGCATATCTTTATAAAAATCATTTAGATACGAATTGTCTTCAACTTCTTCAAATTGAGGAATCCATTTAAAGTGGTGCGATAATAAGCGTGTAAGAGTTGTCTTTCCGCTTCCGATGTTACCTGCTACTGCTATGTGCATTATTTCTTAATTTTATTTGATAAAAAAAACTGATTTGGATACAAAAATAATATTTTTTTTCAAATTATGCCATAGATTTTCAATAAAAATTTATTTGGCGATTTTTATTTTTCATTTTCAGTCGTTAAATAATTCGGTAAAAACTTTCAACGAATGTATAGGGCTTAGCTTGTCGAAATGGTAGTTGTAGAAATCGAGCATAGCGTTTAAAAAGTTTTTTCGCTGAGTATGATTTAATTCTAACTGTCCGATATTGCTGACTTGCATTTTTAACAGTTGTTGCAAAATTTGTGTGTTTTTTGCATCGAAAAATAATGCATGATTTGGTTTTATTGGAGCAATTTGTCCGCTTTTAATATCAAAAAATCCTGATGTTTCGTAAATATCATTAGGATGAAAACCTATATATTTCGATAAATTTGCAAGAAAATGAAGGTGAAAATTTTCAGCACCTTTCTCAATTTTATCGAATATCAAAATGGAATTAAAAATAAAATCAAACATTTTTTCGTTTGGCTCTTCTTCGCGAATTATTTTGTAAAGCACTTCGGCGATAAACATTGCGATAGTCGATTTTTTTATGTCGAACGGCATCGTGTGCAGCGGCTCTGAAAGTTTGTGTTCTTTTATGCGTTGTATGCCGGCAGTTTGCTTATTATAAGCCTCTATATCAAGCAAAAACAACGATTGAAAAAGATTTTTTCCGCTCTTGTTTTTTGCCGAACGCGAACAGTTTACAATATACGTTTGCCGTCCGAATTTATCGGTATAAGCATACACAATCAAACTGTTATCGGTGTGCTTTATAGAGTGCAGAATTATGGCTTTTAACTTACAAATCATAAAAATTAAACATTTTGCAAAGATAAAAATCAATTACGAATTATGAAAATTACTGTTTTTTGTTGATTTGTTGATTTGTTTTTTGTTGATTTGTTTTTTTGTTGATTTGTTGATTTGTTTTTTTGTTGATTTGTTTTTTGTTGATTTGTTTAGTTGATTTAGCAACAAAAAATAAATAAACTATAAAAGATTGTTCCCTCAAAAGAGCAAGCCGTCAGGTTTGCATCGCTCGGTAGAAACATGAAACCATCCTTCGTATTGCAAGCCGTAGGTTTGCAACCTCTATTTTTGTTGGTTGCAGTCCTAACGTAATATCGTGTTGGCGTGGTATTGTCATTTCTACCGAGCAATAATCCCTTACGGGTGGAGTGTAAAAAATTAAAGTTTTATTTCTGCAAATGTTCGTTCTTTTTACCCTTATTTTTGTGAGTACCCTTAGTAGTATCAAATTTTTCTTTTATCCCTTTCCCCTTATTCCCTTCTTAAAATATTAAAAATAAATGAATAATGGCGATTTGTGAGTGGTTTCTTTCGCTACTGAGGAAAATTTGAAAATAAGGATTAAAGAAAATTACACATTGGAAACAAATATTTTTTAATCATTTTCAACATATCTTATACCCCACCCTACGTGATTTTTTATCAACTATTATAATTTATTTATTTTTCAACTAAACAAAATCGTAATTACTAATTAAAACCCGACCAAATACCAACGACCAAATACTAACGACTAACGACCAACGACCAACGACTAACGACCAACGACCAACGACTAACGACCAAATACTAACGACCAAATACTAACGACTAACGACCAACGACTAACGACTAACGACCAAATCCCCAACCAATCATTCCCACTCAATAGTAGCGGGCGGTTTAGAGCTTATGTCGTACACAACTCTGTTTACGCCTTTCACTTTATTTATTATTTCGTTTGATACTTTTGCAAGAAATTCGTATGGTAATTTTGCCCAGTCCGCCGTCATTGCGTCGGTTGAGGTTACTGCCCGCAGTGCGATTGTATTTTCGTAGGTGCGCTCGTCGCCCATAACGCCTACCGAGCGTATCGGCAGCAGTATTGTGCATGCCTGCCAAACTTCGTTGTACAAATTGTGTTGGCGCAAAAGGCTGATGTAAATATCGTCGGCATCCTGCAATATGCGAACTTTTTCGTGAGTTATTTCGCCAAGAATACGAATACCCAAACCGGGTCCGGGAAAAGGATGTCTATTTATAAGGTTGGCGGGCATTCCAAGTTCACGTCCAACGCGCCGAACTTCATCTTTAAACAAAAGTCTGAGTGGCTCTATAAGTTTAAGTTTCATGTGTTTAGGCAATCCGCCTACGTTGTGGTGCGATTTTATTGTAGTTCCCGTAATCGAAAGCGATTCTATAATATCGGGATAAATTGTTCCTTGTCCAAGCCATTTTACATTATTTAATTTTGCTGCTTCTTCGTCAAAAACATCAATAAAAGTTTTACCTATAATCTTGCGTTTTTCTTCGGGATTGCTAATGCCTGCAAGGGCTGTGTAGAATTTGTTTTTTGCATCTGTTCCAATCACATTTAGTCCAAGTTGTTCATAATCGGCAAGCACGTTTTCAAATTCGTTTTTACGCAGCAAACCGTTATCAACAAAGATGCAGGTGAGATTTTTTTCTATCGCTTTGTTAAGCAAAACGGCGGTAACCGAACTGTCCACTCCGCCCGAAAGTCCAAGTACAACATTGTCATTGCCAATCTTTTGTTTGAGTTCGGCAACAGTAGTTTCAATAAACGATGCAGGTGTCCAGTCGCGTTTGCATTGACATATATCAACAAAATTTTCTAATATTTTTATGCCATCTTGGGTATGAAAAACTTCGGGATGAAATTGCACTCCCCAAGTTTTTTCATCGCTTACCTGATACGCTGCAATCGTTACCTCGTTTGTACTTGCGATTATTTTAATGTTTTCGGGAATTTTTGTAATTGTATCTCCATGCGACATCCACACCTGCGAGTTTTCGCGAATATTTTTAAGCAATTCGTTTGATTTGTCGAAAACCGATAAGTTTGCCCGCCCGTATTCGCGAGTTCCTGCGGCTTCAACTTTTCCGCCCGAAACCTCAGCAATAAGTTGCGCTCCATAGCAAATTCCCAACAGCGGAAAGCGATTGCGAATATTTGACATATCCGTTTTAAAGGCATTTTCATCGTAAACAGAGTAAGGGCTTCCCGAAAAAATAACGCCTCGTATATCATCATCACGTTCGGGAAATTTATTGTAAGGAAATATTTCGCAATAAACATTAAGCTCGCGCAAACGACGTGCTATAAGTTGAGTTGTTTGCGAGCCAAAATCAAGAATAATTATACGTTCCGACATTTCATTAAGATTTAAAATATCGGCAAAGGTAATAAAATTAAATGAGAGGCAAGATGCAAGAATAAAGAAGTTGTAAAGTTTGTAAAGTTTATCAAGTTTGTAAAGTTTATCAAGTTTGTAAAGTTTATCAAGTTTATCAAGTTTATCAAGTTTATCAAGTTTATCAAGTTTATCAAGTTTGTCAAGTTTGTCAAGTTTATCAAGTTTATCAAGTTTGTCAAGTTTATCAAGTTTATCAAGTTTATCAAGTTTATCAAGTTTATCAAGTTTATCAAG
>JAITPP010000284.1 GCA_031289385.1 Prevotellaceae bacterium
ATTTATTTTTTTAGCGGACAGTAGTGATAAAAATATTGAAAATTAAGATTTCCTTTGTGTTCTTTGTGCCTTTGTTAGGAGAAAAAAAACAGCACATAAATAAAAATGAAATGAAAATTTCCATTTATTTTTTTAATAATATACTTAGTGTTAAGTTAACAATGAAATATAATTTTAAATTTATTGATTGTTAAATATTTATAACTTATATTTTTGACATTTTAGACTTAACATGACACTACATTTTTTCCATCGGAAGAACAGAGCGCAAGTTTTTTTTGCTTGCCTCTTTCTTCTGAAAAAATATTTGCAATTATTTTTTTTCTCCGAAAAGTTGCATTTGTGAGTTGAATTAACAGTTATTAAATAAAGTTAAAACACAAAAATACTATTAAATTAGTTGCAAATATCAACTATTATCTTTTTCTTTGCTTGATTTTTAAAGTTATACACAAATGAATAAACAAAAAATGTTGCCTGTATCTTTGAATATAGCAATTACTATGCGGGCTATTGAATATGCTTTTCGCAAAAACGTAAATAAACTTAGCGTTAATATTCCTGCCGAATCGTTTGGAATGTTGATGATTGCGTATTATCAAAACAGCATTCAGCAAGATATTGCAAAAATGATGAAACGAGATAAATCGGCTATATTAAGGCAAATAGATGCGCTTGAAAAGAAAAACTTGGTGCAGCGTATGGTTGATACGCATGACAAACGTAAAAATATTATTGTTATCACAAGCGACGGAGAAAAATTTGTTAAAGAAATTATCAGCAAAGAAAGAAAACTGCTGAAAATATTGACGCAAGACATTGATACACACGAAATGAAAACTTTTATTAAAGTTTTATCATTATTGAAAACTAATGCCGAAAAAAATTAATTTTTTATTTGTATGATTGATAAAATCAATAATTTAATGAAAACAATGAAACAATTTTTACATTATGCTAATATAAATATGCTTTTTATTGTTATTAGTCGGGAAAAATGTTGTATTCATCGATTTTATTTTGAATTAAGTATCTGTGTATCGCGCGTTTATGAAAAATTAATAATTGAATGAAAATGAAAATAATGAAACAATTTTTACATTACGCCAATATCAACATGCTTTTTACTGTTATTGGTCGGGAAAAATACTGTATTCACCGATTTTATCTTGAATTAAGTATATGTGAATCGTACGTTTGCAAAAAATTAATAATTAAAAAATCAATTTAAATGAACAATTACAAAACAATCATTTTATTGCTGATTTTGCTATCGAATCACTCGCTGTTTGGACAAAACAAAGAGCAAAAAATAGAAATTAAAGGTAGTGTAACGAATTATCAAACAGGCGAAATACTTTCGGGAGCATCGGTGTATATTAAAGGAACTTCAACGGGCGCAGTTGCCGACGACAAAGGGCAATTTTTATTTACGGCAGATAAAGGAACATACATAATAGTTTGCGATTTTTTAGGATACGACACCAAAGAAATCAAAATAAACACCGATAAAAATCAGATTATTAATATAAAACTCGAATCTTCTACTCAGCAACTCGACGAAGCCATTGTATCGGCGCGCGCTAAGGATGCAAATATAAAAGAAATAAATATGGGCGTAGAACGACTGACTATAAAAGAGATACAACGTCTTCCTGTATTAATGGGCGAAGTGGATGTTCTAAAAGCCATACAATTATTGCCGGGAGTGCAGGCTACATCCGAAGGCGGCTCGGGATTCAGCGTGCGTGGAGGCGCGCCCGACCAAAATCTGATTTTGCTTGACAATACAACAGTTTATAACGCATCGCATTTACTCGGTTTTTTCTCTGTTTTCAACAATGATGTTGTAAACGGAATTGAATTGTACAAAGGCGATTTGCCGTTGAAATACGGCGGGCGGTTATCATCGCTGCTGAGTGTTGAAACAAAATCAAATATTCCCGAACGTTTTCAGGCGACAGGCGGAATAGGACTTATCGCAGGGCGCGTGATGCTTGAAGGTAAAATTGGCGAAAAAACATTATGGATGGCAGGCGGAAGACGCAGTTATGTCGATTTGTTTTTTGGATTATCGTCAGACGAAGCAATAAAAGGCGCATCATTACATTTTTACGATTTGAATGTAAAAATTTCACATCGCTTATCCGACAACGACAGAATTGAAGCAAGCGGATATTACGGAACAGACGTTTTTGGTGCGGAAATGGGACAATTCAGTTACGGAAATGCAACAGCATCATTGCTTTGGCGACATTCGTTTGCAAAAAAAATATTTTCAAAAATAAGTTTGGATTTTAGCCGATATAATTATCGCATAGCCGCAGATATGGATGAAATAAAAGTGGCTTGGGGCGCAGGGATTTCTGATATTACTTTCAAAGCCGATTTTAATCAAAACATAAATAATTGGTGGAATTTGAATTACGGCGTTTCGAGTATCCAGCATCAATTAAATCCGGGAAATATTTCGGTAACAGGAATATCCGATTATCGCTTGCAAAACAATAATTCGCTGGAACACGGCATTTATTTATCTAACGAACAGCAATTTTCCGAAAAATTTTCACTAAAATACGGACTTCGATTATCAATTTTTCAAAACATGGGAAAAACAACATCGTATAAATATGATGAAAATCACGAAGTTGTTGATTCCACGCATTACAGTTCAAACAAAATATACAATACATATTTTCGGTTAGAGCCGCGTATAGGCGCAGTGTTTCTTATCAACGAACGCTCGTCGGTAAAAGCCAATTATGCGCACAATGCACAATTTTTACAATTAGCCGAAAATTCGGCATCAGGCTCGCCGTTAAATATTTGGTTTGCAGCAAGTTCCAGCGTTAAACCGCAAACGGTAGATGCTTTTTCGATAGGATATTTTCGTAATTTCAAAGATAATATGTACGAAACATCTGTTGAGGCATATTACAAAAGTATGAAAAACGTAATTGATTTTGCCGAACATGCCGATTTGGTACTAAATCAATATCTTGAAGGCGAAATTCGTACAGGAAAAGGCAAAGCGTATGGCATTGAATTGTCGGTAAAGAAAAATACGGGTAAACTCACAGGATTTGTTAATTACACACTGTCGCGCTCGGAACGTACAATTGCTGAGGTTAATGAAGGACGCACATATTTAGCACCTTACGATAAAACTCACGCTGTAAATATTGCATTGAATTATGATATTTCCGCAAAAATAAACCTTTCGCTAACGTGGGTTTTTGCAACAGGAACGCCAACAACCTATCCAACAGGACGATTTAAAATAAACGGCGAATATTTTCCAATTTATTCGGGGCGAAACGAATATCATAAACCAGATTATCACCGACTTGATATTTCGTTAAATTATACGCCAAAACCAAATTCAACAAAACGTTGGAAAAGCGAATGGAATTTTTCGATATACAATGCTTACGGACGCAAAAATCCTTGGCTAATAAGATATAACCAAACCGATTACCGAACGCCAAAAGCCGAAATGACATATCTTTTCCGCTTTGTGCCATCAATTACGTATAACTTTAAATTTTAATAATATGATAAAAAATATCTTAAACCACGCAGTTTTATTTTTTTGTATGATATTTATGTTTTCGTGCGAAGAAGCGATTAACATCAACACAAAAAACTCACCGCCCGTAATCGTTATTTACGGATGTTTTACTAACGAACAGGATTATCAATATTTACAAATCACGTCTTCATCTCCGTATTTCGATGATGAATACAATCGCGGCATTGCAGGTGCAAATGTTTTCATAAAATCATCGACAAATGATACTATCAATCTTATCGAAAGAATTCCCGGTATGTATCACACAAAAGAGGAAATCGCCTTTATTTCAGGACTTACTTATTACTTAAACGTAGAAGTCGATTTTGATAACGACGGCGTTAAAGAAACATATACAGCAACTTCGCAAATGCCAATGCCTGTTGAGATTGACTCTATTGCTTTACGAAGTTTCGAGATAATGGGCGAAAAACATCATGCGCTATACTTGTATGCACAAGATCCGCCTACCAAAGATTATTATTTAGATATGTATAAAATTAACGGCAGCCCTGTTCGCAACAAAATAAGCAACTACACGCCAATGAGCGATATACCGTTTAATGGACAATATATGAATGGTTTGTTAATGCAATTGTTTGATGATGTTGAATATAAATCCGACGACAGCGTATACCTCGCGCAAGGCGATATTGTTGAATTTGGCTTGGCGCGAATTGAGGAAGGATATTATAATTTTATACTTCAATGCGAAGACGAAATACGCGGAGAATCACCATTTTTCGGCAGCCCCGCATCCAATATTATCACCAATATTTCCAACGGCGCAAAAGGATATTTTACATGCTACCCCATTACTAAAATAGAGGCAATTGTTGAATGAAATTTAATGATTTATTTTTTTCAGATTAACTGATAATTAAGAATAAAGAAGTTTATCAAGTAAGAATCAAGAACAAAGAAGTTAAGAAGTTAAAAGAAGTTAGAGAAGTTAGCGGATGACTCTTCATTTTTAATTCTGAATTAAATTTGCGAACTTTGCAAAAATTTTGCGGTTAAAACAAGCAAAAAAATATCAATATACACAAAGATA
>JAITPP010000295.1 GCA_031289385.1 Prevotellaceae bacterium
ATTTTTACATTTTTTTAAATTTATTTTTTTGTTGAATTATATCTGCTTGGATATTGCATATCCCGTGTTTTTTATGTTATCGGCAAAGGCAGGCGCATTTAAATGCTTGCGGACAACAATATTTATTATATCTTTGCACGTCTTTTTACTTTTAAGTTAATACTACACGGAATTGAGCTTCCCATATTGTGTTTCTTATTAGTAAAAAGGCTTTTTGCTTTAATTGGGGTAGCAAGTCCCAATATTTTACTAATAAAAATATATGTAATACTGCAAAATATATAATTTGCAGTTGTTGTCGAAATAAAATACTTGTAAGGATTATTGATAACACAGGTATTGCGATGTAAGTCCGAATTTCTAAACTTACTAAACGCTAAAAAAAAGTTATAAAAAGAAACCTGTTTCATACCATATTTATTAAAATATGCACAATAATAAAAATATTTTTCAAAACCAAAAAATATTTTTATGTTTTTTTAATGAAAAAAATCACAATATACTATATATAAAAAATTTAATTCTATTTTAAAAGTGTTAAATTTTAATGTTTTTTTACCCAAAACTGTAAAAAAAGTGATTAAAAAGCAAAAGAAAACAGCCTTATAAAGTAATATATTATAATTAGATTTTTAAAATAGTTTCTTTTACTACATAACAAAAAATTATATTTTATCATATAATAATTTCATTATCAATAATATATAATGTTTTTTTAGAATTGCAAAGTCTTTGATTTTCCGTGTTTTTATAGATAATTTGAAAAGGAATGAAAGACAATTCTACACAAAATTTACTTGATGAACAGCCAACTTTGTTATTTTTCGGTTTCAAAAATCAAAAAATGACGAAAAAAAACGAAAAGTTTCTTTCATTACAAATTAAATTTTATTGCTAATAACTTATTAAATATTGATTATCAATTAAATATAAATGTTTTTAAATTTTTGTCATGTAGTAAAATAGTTTCTATTGTTAAGTTAACAATGAAATAGAATTTTTAATTTATTGATTGTAAAATATTTGTAACTTATATTTTTGACATTTTAGACTTAACATAACACTATATTATAAATAGTTTTTTTCTTAATTAGTTAAATTACTATATTTGTTTTACAACTCACTTAATACAAAAAAACAATATATAGGCATAAGTCATAAGTTATCAATGCTTTTACTGCTTTGTGGCGAAATTTATAAGTCAAAAACATATTTTTCAGGCTATTTTTTATACATTTGCCGAATATTTTAACCACATAAACTCTAAATTAAATGAAAATTTTAGTATTAAATTGCGGAAGTTCTTCGATAAAATACCAAGTGTTTGACATGGTTGGCGAAGAAAATGAAAATCGTGTGTTAGCAAAAGGAATTGTTGAGCGCATAGGCTTGTCTGTCAGTAAAATTGTGCACAAACCCACAGGTGCAGAAACTGTTGAATTTAACGAACCTGTTGCTAATCACGTTAACGGAATAAACAAAATTCTTGATTTGCTTGTATCCGAAACATACGGCGTGTTAAGCCATCTCAACGAAATTTCGGCTGTCGGACACCGCGTTGCACACGGAGGCGTGTATTTTACATCAAGCACGTTGATTGACGAAAGCGTAGAAGAAAAAATTGAAAAATGTATAGAACTCGCGCCGTTGCACAATCCTGCAAATCTTAACGGAATAAAAGCCATGAAAACTTTTCTTCCCGCCGTTCCGCAAGTCGCTTGTTTTGATACTTCGTTTCATCAAACAATTCCCGAATATTCATACCTGTACGCATTGCCTTACGATTATTACACAAAATACAAAATACGCCGCTACGGATTTCACGGCACAAGCCATAAATTTGTAGCCCAAAAATCATGTAAAAAATTAGGTATTGATATCGAAACAGTAAAAATAATTACATGCCATTTGGGCAACGGCTCGTCGATAACCGCGATAGACAAAGGAAAATCGGTTGATACAACAATGGGTTTCACACCGCTCGAAGGTTTGATGATGGGAACTCGAAGCGGCGATATTGATGCAGGAATAGTTCTCTACCTGTTGGAAAAAGCAAAATTAAACGGAAAACAAGTAAACGACTTGTTGAATAAAGAAAGCGGATTGCAAGGTATTTCGGGCGTTTCGTCGGATATGCGCGACTTGTGGAAAGCAGCCGACGAAGGTAATAAATACGCAAAACTCGCTCTTGATATGTTTATGTATCGGGTTTTGAAATACGTAGGCGCGTATGCCGCAGCAATGAACGGAGTTGATATTATTGTATTTACGGGCGGAATTGGCGAAAACGATTTTAATGTGAGAGAAAAAATATCGCAAAATCTCGAATATCTCGGCGTTGATTTCAACAGCGAAATAAATTATATGTTGCGCGGCGTTGATTTTAAAGAATTAACAAAACCCAACTCCAAAGTAAAAGTTGTTGTTGCCGCCACCGACGAAGAACTTGTAATAGCAACGGATACGATGAAATTAATTAACAATTAATCATTGACAATTAATCATTAAATAGATGATTTTTGATATAGTAATTATCGGTATGGGACCTGCGGGAGCAACGTTTGCGCGTCTTCTTCCGCAATCTTTTAAAACTGCTATAATTGATAACAAAAGTTTACACGATGAAGAAAATACATTTAAAAAACCATGCGGAGGATTGCTTTCGCCTGATGCCCAAAAAATACTTGCCAAATTCAATCTCACCCTTCCAAAAGAAATTTTAGTTACGCCCCAAATATTCGCAGTTAAAACAATTGATATAAAATCAAGAATTACAACATATTATCAACGGTTTTATCTTAATATGAACAGGCATAAATTTGATATGTGGTTGGCGTCGTTAATAGATAAAGAAGTAAAAATATTTGAAAAAACTTTTTGCAAAAATATTATACGCGATAAGGAATTGTTTAAAATAACAATTATCAGCGATGGGAAAGAAGAAACTATTTATTCAAAATATATTGTCGGCGCAGATGGCTCAAATTCTATTACAAGAAAATTATTTTTCAAAAAGAAAATACGGCAATATGTTGCTATTCAACAATGGTTTAAGGAAAAGCATCCTGTGCCTTTTTATTCTTCAATTTTTGATGAAACAATTACCGATTGTTACGCTTGGAGTGATTCAAAAGATGGATATTTTATTTTAGGCGCAGCTGTATCGGTAAAAGATAGCAGAAAAAAATTTGAAAAACTTAAAGATAAATTAAAAGAATCAGGCTATAAATTGAGTGAGCCTGTTTTAACCGAAAGTTGTATGGTTTCGCGTCCTGCGTCGCCATTTCAGTTTGCTGTTGCCGATAAGGGAGTTTTTTTAATAGGCGAGGCGGCAGGATTTATCAGCCCCAGTTCTCTTGAAGGAATAAGTTATGCGATGAACAGCGCATTTCAATTATACAAAGTCTTTACCAGCAACACAAAGCATCTGGAAAAAGCATATCGTCGGCGAACAATAAAAATAAGATTCACACTTATCTTAAAACTTATAAAAAGCATTTTCATGTATTGTCCGCCATCGCGCAGAATAATTATCAAAAGCGGCATTTTTTCAATAAAAATCAACGAAAAATCGCAATTATCGTAATTGAATATTTCCGATTTACCACTTCTGACTTACGACTATTTTATTGATATTTGCACATTTTACGAAAAATAATAACTGATTAAGTGATGAAAAATAAACAATTTATAACAGATGGCAAAAAAATCCCGTTAGGGATTATCGCTCGGTAGAAACAATGAACGCCACGCCAACATTGCAGTCCGTTAGGACTG
>JAITPP010000322.1 GCA_031289385.1 Prevotellaceae bacterium
CATTTTTAGGTGCAATAGGTTTATTGTTTACACTTCGCGATAATCCTGCATCTATTGGCTTGCCCGAACCCGACGGAACTGCAATGACTGCCAAAATAGCAAGCAAAGAAGAAAAATCGGCAGAATATAAATTATTTTTACGTAAAATGGTTTTCGGAAATCCTTTGATGTGGATATTGGCAATAGCAAATTTTTTTGTTTACATAGTTCGATTTTCTGTTCTCGATTGGGGACCTACTATTTTACAGCAAAGCAAAGGAATTTCAGCCGCAGACTCGGGATGGTTAGTTGCTGCTTTTGAAATTACAGGAATTGTTGGAATGTTGGCAGCAGGCTGGCTTACCGATAAATACCTAAGCGGACGCACACATCGCACCTGCGTTTTTTGCATGATAGGAGCGGCAGTATCGTTTACAATATTTTGGTTAATTCCATTCAGTAATCATTTAAATTCGGTTTTTGCAAGTATTTCATTTTGTATGATAGGTTTCTTTATTTACGGACCTCAGGCATTAATCGGTATCGCGGCAGCAAATCAAGCAACAAAAAAAGCATCGGCAGCAGCTAACGGTTTTACAGGATTAATAGGTTATGCCGCTACAATTGTTTCAGGATTTGGATTTGGATATATTGCAACAGAATTTGGTTGGGATATTGTATATATTTCGGTAATTGCTGTGGCTATTGCAGGAATGTCGGTATTTCTTTTAATGTGGAAAGCCAAAGCCGACGGTTATGAACGTGCCAAAAATATAGTTGAACAGTTAAAGTCGCAAACAAAATATTTCAATAATATCAACGATAAATCATAAAACTAATGACAGAAAAATACAGAACAACATTTTCTAAGGATGAATTATTTGAAAAAGTACGCAAAATAAAACATATCGCACTTGATATGGATGGCACTATTTATATGGGAATGTCGCTTTTTTCGTGGACAAAAAAATTTTTATCCGATTTAAACGAAATTGGAATAGAATATTCGTTTCTCACAAATAATCCATCGAAAAATGT
Organism: Prevotellaceae bacterium; assembly: GCA_031289385.1. Classification (GTDB taxonomy): domain Bacteria; phylum Bacteroidota; class Bacteroidia; order Bacteroidales; family UBA932; genus JAIRKV01. The sequence continues at coordinate 1,018 of JAITPP010000322.1, forward strand.
AAACGATTATCTGCAAAAACTTAAAACACTCGGAATTGACACAACCCGCAATAAAATATACACAACCGCGCTTACCACTATCGACTATCTGAAATCACATTATCCATCGGCAAAACGGTTGTTTATGCTTGGCACTCCGAGTATGATTGCCGAATTTGAAGCCGCAGGATTTGAATCTACAACCGACAATGCAACAGATGCGCCTGATGCGTTGATTGTGGCTTTTGATATGACGCTTGAATATTCGCGTTTGTGCCGTGCGGCATGGTGGGCTTCGCAAAACATACCGTACATTGCAACAAATCCCGATAAGGTTTGCCCAACCGACAAGCCTGTGGTGCTGGTTGATTGCGGCTCTATTTGCAAATGCATCGAGCATGCTACAAATCGCAAACCCGACATTGTTCTCGGAAAACCCGACCCGAATATGCTTGCAGGAATAAAACAACGTTACAATTTACAATCGGACGAAATAGCAATGATTGGCGACAGAATTTACACCGACATTGCAATGGCTCACAACGCAGGCGCAATGGGAATTTTAGTATTGTCGGGCGAAACTACCGACGAAATTGCGTTATCTGCAAATCCACAACCTCATATCACCGTTTTATCGTTAAAAGAATTTGGCGAAATTTTATTTGAAGCACAAAATCGTTGAATTGAATGAAGAATGAAGAATGAAGAGTTAAGAATTGACTTCTCTAACTTCTTCTTTTTTTAACTTCTCTAACTTCTTTTTTCTAACTTCTCTAACTTCCTCTTTTCTCTAACTTTTTAATTTCTTATTTTTTTTAACTTCATACATTGATATTTAAATTTATTTGTGTAATTTTGTGCAATAAAATTATATGAAAATTAAATATTATGAAAAAAATATTAATATTTGTTATGACAACAATTTGTTTATGCGCTTGCGGCAGTAAAAAATCAGCAGATGATTCAGATTTGAAAACACCTGCAATTAACGATTTCAATTATAAAGTTGATGCGTTTGCCGATATGGAAATTTTGCGCTATCGCGTTCCCGAAATCGAAAAACTTACAACCAATCAAAAAGAATTGCTTTATTATCTGAACGAAGCGGCGTTGCAAGGCAGGGATATTCTTTTCGACCAAAACGGAAAATATAATTTGTGCATACGCCGCACTCTTGAGGCTGTTTATACAAATTTCGACGGCGATAAAACTTCCGATAACTTCAAGGCTTTTGAAGTTTATTTGAAACGTGTTTGGGTTTCAAACGGTATTCATCATCATTATGGAAATCACAAGTTTACTCCCGAATTTTCGCAAATTTTTTTTGTAAACGAAATTCAAAAACTTTCAGCATCTGCGTTTGAAAAAATCGGACTTAATGCGGATGAACTTATATCTGTAATTGTGCCTGTAATTTTCGATTCAAAGATTGCCCAAACGCGATTAAATCAAGCATCAGGCGTTGATTTGATAAAAACATCTGCATCTAATTATTACGAAAATCTTAGTCAAAAAGAAGTTGAAGATTTTTATAATAAAATGAAAAAGCCAAACGATGAAACTCCCATTTCATACGGGCTTAACAGCAAACTTGTGAAAGAAGACGGAAAAATTTTTGAAAAAACATATAAAGCAGGCGGCTTGTATTCGGCAGCAATAGAAAAAGCCATATATTGGCTCGAAAAAGCAGCCGCTGTTGCCGAAAACGAACAACAAAAATCAGTTATCGAAAAACTTATTTCATATTATAAATCAGGCGATTTGCGCGAGTTCGACGAATACGCAATTTTGTGGGTTGCCGATACCGCATCGCATATTGATTTTATAAATGGTTTCACCGAAACTTATGGAGATCCGATGGGAATGAAAGCAAGTTGGGAGGCAAACGTGAATTTCAAAAATGTTGAAGCCACAAAACGCACCGACATTATAAGCGGCAACGCACAATGGTTTGAAGATAATTCGCCCACCGACAAACAATTCAAAAAAGAAAAAGTTAAAGGCATAGCCGCAAAAGTTATTAATGTTTCTATTCTTGGCGGCGACGGTTATCCTACAACTCCGATAGGTATTAATTTGCCAAATTCAAATTGGATTCGCGCCGCTCACGGCTCAAAATCGGTAACAATAGAAAATATTACTGAGGCTTACGACGAGGCAGCGCACGGAAACGGTTTTGCCGAAGAGTTTGCGTGGAGTAACGAAGAAATAAATTTGATGAACAAATATAAATTTCAAACCGACAATTTGCATACCGATTTACACGAATGTTTGGGACACGGCTCGGGCAAACTGCTTGCAGGCGTTGATCCCGATGCTTTGCAGGCTTACGGCGCAACAATTGAAGAAGCGCGCGCCGATTTATTCGGATTATATTTTATGGCAGTTCCTAAAATTGTTGAACTTGGATTGTTGCCGAATGAAGATGCTTACAAAGCCCAGTATTATTCATATTTTATGAATGGTTTATTGACACAGCAAACTCGCATAGAATTAGGCAAAAACATTGAAGAAGCGCACATGCGAAATCGTCAGCTTATAGCATGCTGGGTGCTTGCAAAATCGGCTGACGACAAAGCCGTTGAACTGAAACAACGCGATGGCGAAACATTTGTAGTTATCAACGATTATAAAAAAGTTCAGCAACATTTAGGTGAATTATTAGCCGAAATTCAGCGCATAAAATCGACAGGCGATTTTGCCGCAGCCCGCGATATTGTTGAAACTTATGCAGTAAAACTCAATCCTGCTTTACATAAAGAAATTATCGAACGCTATGCAAAATTAAATATTGCGCCGTACAAAGGATTTGTTAATCCCGTTTATACTCCTGTATTTGACGAAAATAATAAATTTATTGATTTGAAAATTGATTATACCGAAAACTTTGTGGAACAACATTTGCGTTATTCCAAAGATTATTCAAATCTACCATCGTTCAACAATTAAAATATTAAAAAATTATTAAATTTAATGAAAGATGAACAGAAAAATTAATACAATCATTGCAACATTTGTGTTATTGCTAACATCAATAATATCTGTTGATGCACAGTCGCTGCGAGGCGCAGACGACCTTTTTTTGAACGGAGCATATTTCAGTGCTGCAAATATGTACCGACAAGTAGTTAATCTAAATGGCAAAGACGAAGAAGTAAAGAAAAGGCGAGGCGAAATATTGTTCAAAATAGGAGAATGTTTCCGTAAAATGAACAAAACGGTGGATGCTCTTAAATGGTACGAACAAGCCCAAGAGGCAAAATACACCGAACTCAATTTATATTACGGAATGGGATGTATTTACTTAATGCACGGTGAATATTCAAAAGCAAAAGAATTGTTTCTTTTAGTAAAAGAACAAAAACCCGACTATAATTTGGTAGATGCAAAAATAGCGTCGTGCGATATTTCCGATTACTACGGACGAGTTAATAATATGTACGAAATAATACCTGTCGAAAATCTAAACACAAAAGGCAGCGAATACGGATTATCATTTTATAAGAAAAATTTGATATACGCATCTACGGGAAGAGTTACTAAAATTAATCAAATATCCGACAGAACAGGACTTCCGTTTTCCGACTTGTACATAGCATCTCCCGACGCACGTTCGCTGTACGGCGCTATAAAAAAATTAGAAGCAATATCCGAAGAAAAAACCAACGACGGAACATTTTGCTACGATTCAAAAACCGATCAGTTATATTGTACCCGCTGCGAGGCAAATAATAAAGACTGTTTTATATTAAAAGTAAGCGTGAGAGATAATAAATACAAAGAAACAGGAAAATTAAAATTAGGAAATCTCACCTACGGCATAGGACATCCTTACATAACAAACGATGGGAACAGAATTTATTTTTCGTCGGTTATTGATGGCGGTTATGGCGGCGTAGATTTGTGGTATGTTGATAGAGATGCAAAAGGAAATTATGGCAAACCTGTTAATTTGGGCGAAAATATCAATACAAAAGGCGATGATGTATTTCCATCATACATAGATGGCGTATTATATTTTGCGTCTGACGGACATCCGGGGTTAGGCGGTTTGGATATTTTTGCAAGTTATCTTCAAGACGATGGAAGTTTTGGCGAGGCGCATAATTTGGGTGCGCCGTTTAATACTTCGTGGGACGATTTTAATTTGGTACATCAGCCATATAACAATACAGGATTGTTTATTAGCAATCGCAAAAATGCAATAAGCAGCGACGATATTTATATGTTCAACGATTTTCCCCCGCAAGTTATAACCCTCGACGGATTTGTATATGATAACGAAACAAAAGAACTGCTTCCTGAATATACAGTTGTGATAACCGATACCGAAGAAAATGATAAAATTTTTGAAGCGACAATAACCAACGGCATCAAATATTTGGTTTTTATTAAAGCAAATAAAAACTATCAAATTAAAGCCTTTGCACCCGATTATACAGAAAATTCCGAAATACTAAATACTATTGATGTTCCTAATTTTTCGGAATTACATTCGAAAATATATTTAGATAAGATTGTTATTGTTGAACCCGAACCAGAACCCGAACCCGAAATAGTAATAACAGAAGGCGATTCTGCAAAAATGATGCTTATCGAAATAAAAGACATATTCTATGAATATAATAAATCGCGATTAACAGAAAAATCGAAAAAAGAACTTGATAAATACGTTGTATATTTTGATGAATATCCCGAATTGGTAGTTGAAATAGGCGCACATACCGACTCGCGCGGCTCAAATTCGTATAACATGAAATTATCCGAAGAGCGGGCAAAATCGGTTGTCGATTATTTCATATCAAAAGGCGTAGATGCAAGCCGACTTGAATCGCGCGGATATGGCGAAGAAGATTTGTTAATACCAAATGCCAAAACCGAAGCCGAACATCAGGCAAATCGCCGTACAGTGTTCAGAGTGCTTACGTTAGGACTTCACGCCCAAAACGTAGTTGTTAAAAAAATATCGGCAGAAGATATGGTAAACAGTTCTAACGGCGCAGTGGATTTAAGCGGATGGTGGGTACAAATTCATGTATCTTCAAATTCAAATCAACTTGAACTGCCTGTAATAAAAAATGCCGAACGCATAACAGGTAAAGAAGTGCAACTAATAAAAGGCGACGATGGAAAAAGTCATTATTGCATACACTACGATACCCGCAACGAGGCACTGAAAGCATTAATACCTTTATATCAAGAAAATATAAAAACAATAATATTGCAATTTTAAGATAGAAGTCATAAGTTATAAGTCATAAGTCGTAAGTCGTAAGTCGGTTGATTTGCGGCTTATGATTTTTTAAATGGGTATTTATTTGGTATTTGGTCGTTAGTATTTAGTATTTAGTATTTAGTATTTAGTCGCTTGTTGTTCATTCTTCATTCTTAACTCTTCATTCTTAACTCTTCATTCTTCATTCTCCTGTCATTTTGTCGCATTTTTTTAGTTGGCACGATTGTTGAATTTTGTTTTCAGAAAACAAAATAAAATAATTTTAAAAAAATATTATGAAAGGAAAAATTGGAGTTACAACGGAAAATATCTTTCCTATTATTAAAAAATTTTTGTATTCAGATAACGAAATCTTTTTACGAGAACTAATTTCAAATGCTGTTGATGCATCGCAAAAACTCAAAGTACTTGCGTCTTCGGGTGAATTTAAAGGCGAAATCGGCGAACTGAAAATACAAGTAAACGTTGATGCCGACAAAAAAACGATAACCATTTTGGATAACGGAATTGGTATGACTTCCGAAGAAATTGAAAAATATATAAACCAAATTGCATTTTCGGGAGCAGAAGAATTTTTGGCAAAATACAAAGAACAGTCAAACGGAATTATCGGACATTTTGGCTTAGGTTTTTACTCATCGTTTATGGTTGCCGACAAAGTTGAAATTTTCAGCAAATCGTGGAGTGAATCGAAAGCGGTGCATTGGTTGTGCGACGGCTCGCCCGAATATACGCTCGAAGAGTGCGACAGAACCGAACGCGGAACTGATATTATTCTTCATATTGCAAGCGATTGCGAAGAATTTTTGGAAACGTCGCGAATAGAAAAACTGTTGAACAAATATTGCAAATTTTTGCCAATTCCTATTGCTTTCGGCAAAGAGCAGGAATGGAAAGACAATAAATACACAGATACCGACAAAGACAAAATCATAAACGACACAACGCCTTTGTGGACACAAAAACCGAGCGAACTTACCGACGAAGATTATATGAAATTTCATCGCAAACTTTATCCGATGAGCGACGAGCCTTTATTTTACATTCATTTGAACGTGGATTATCCGTTTAATCTTACGGGAATACTTTATTTTCCTAAAATAAAATCGAATATTGATATGCAACGCAATCGTATTCAACTTTATTGTAATCAGGTATTTGTAAGCGATTCGGTTGAAGGCGTTGTTCCCGATTTTCTTACGCTTTTGCAAGGCGTGATTGACTCGCCCGATATTCCGCTTAATGTTTCGCGCAGTTATTTGCAAAGCGATTCGGATGTCAAAAAAATTTCTGCGCATATCAGCAAAAAAGTTGCCGACAGATTAAATGATATTTTCAAAAATAATCGTAAACAATTTGAAGAAAAATGGGACGATTTGAAATTATTTATCGAATACGGAATGATAAGCGATGAAAAATTTTACGAACGTGCCGAAAAATTTGCGCTAATGCACGATACAGACGATAAATATTTAACATTTGACGAATATAAAACACTGATAGAAAGCAATCAAAAAGATAAAAACGGAACATTGATTTATTTGTATGCAACCGATAAAGATTCGCAATATACATTTATCGACAATGCGAAAAACAAAGGTTACAATGTGCTGTTAATGGATTGCCAACTTGATTCTCACTACATTAGCAAACTTGAACAGCAGTTTAAAGATTCGCGTTTTGTGCGAGTAGATTCTGACAGTATTGACAAAATAATTGAAAAAGATGAAACACGGGAATCATCTTTAACACAAGAACAGGAAAACGATTTAAGAAAAATATTTGAAACAAATTTACCTGAAAACGATAAAGAAAATTTTATGGTAACATTTGAGCCTTTATCCGAAACCGATGTTCCTGTGATGATTACACAAAACGAATTTATGCGCCGAATGAAAGATATGTCGGCAGTTGGCAGCGGATTTGATATGTACGGACAAATGCCCGACACATATAGTTTTGTTGTCAATAGCAATCATCCTGTTGTAGGCTCAATAAATTCGGCAAAATCGCTGAATCTCAACGAAAAATTACGCCCGTTGAACGATGAAATAAATTCATTAACACAGCAAAAACAAAGGCTGGAAGACGAAACAAAAAATAAAAAAGATGAAGAAATATCGCAATCAACAAAAGATGAATTAACCGATATTGAGAAAAATATTGATACAGCCAATAAAAATAAAGATGAACTGTTAAGCCAATTCGGCAAAAACAATAATCTCGTAAAACAATTAATAGATATAGCCCTGCTGGCAAACAACAAATTAAAAGGAGAAGCCTTAGCCACATTCGTAAAACGAAGTATTGATTTGCTGAAAAATAATTGAGAAAGACAGGGCTGAAAATTAAGGAATGTAGAAATTAAGAAATGTAGAAATTAAGAAATGTAGAAATGTAGAAATTAAGAAATGTAGAAATTAAGAAATGTAGGAATGTAGAAATTAAGAAATGTAGAAACGACTAACGACTTATGACTAACGACTAAATACTTACGACTTATGACTTACGACTTTTCAACTTACGACTTTTCAACTTACGACTAAAAATAAATAATTCTTTGCAAATTGCTAATTATTTTGTAATTTTGCGGGATAAAAACAATATTTTTATAAAAATAATATGGCAACAACAGCAGATTTTAAAAACGGATTATGTATTTCATACAATGGTAAACCTTGTAGTATAACCTATTTTCAGCATGTGAAACCGGGCAAAGGTCCGGCTTTTGTGAAGGTGAAAATGCGTAATCTCGAAAATGGACGTATATTGGAAAATACTTTCAGCGCAGGCGAAAAAATAGACATTATAAGTGTTGAGCGTCGCCCGTATCAGTTTTTGTACAAGGATGAATCGGGTTTTCATTTTATGCACAACGAAACTTTTGAACAAATTGATTTACAAGACGATTTGGTAGATAATACCGACTTGATGAAAGAGGGACAATACGTAGAAATGATGTTTCTGGCAGACGAAGAGCGTGTTTTAAGTTGTGAACTTCCTCCATTTGTAGAATTGGTTGTAAATTACACCGAACCGGCAGTAAAAGGCGACACCGCTTCAACATCTGCGTTAAAAGCAGCAACTCTCGAAACAGGTGCTGAAATAATGGTTCCTTTATTTATCAATCAAGACGAAAAAATTAAAGTAGATACTCGCACACGCACTTACGCCGAACGAGTAAAATAATTCGTTAATAAAAATCTGTTTACTGATTTTTTTGTGGTTAATAGGCTCAAAACCATTCGGGCTGTTTAACCTGAATTTTATTTTTTGATAATGCAAAAATATTTACCCGATATAAATTCGCCTTCTGATTTGAAGTCGCTTAAAATTGACGAACTTGTAGAATTATGCTCAGAAGTAAGAGAGTTTTTGATAGACAAATGTTCTCAAAACCCCGGACACATTGGCTCAAGTCTCGGTGCGGTGGAACTTACAATTGCATTACATTATGTTTTTAATACTCCTTTCGATAAACTTGTGTGGGATGTCGGACATCAGGCGTATGCACACAAAGTTATAACAGGACGTCGCGATACGTTTTACACAAATCGTAAATACGGCGGCATTAGCGGATTTCCGAAGATGAGCGAAAGCGAATATGACGCATTTGGCGGAGGACATGCTTCCGTGTCGATTTCGGCAGCGTTGGGAATGGCTGTTGCTGCAAAAATGAACGGCGAAGACAGAAATATTATTGCAGTAATAGGCGATGGCTCGATGACGGGAGGCTTGGCTTTTGAAGGCTTAAACAACGCAGGTTATATAAAACCGAATATGCTCGTAATTTTAAACGATAATAATATCGCCATAGATAAAAACGTAGGCGCAATGGGACGATACCTCTTAAAAATATCAGCATCGCGCTCGTATAATAAATTAAAAACTAATATTTGGAATTTACTTGGACAAAATTATCTGAGAAATATCATACAAAAGTTTTTTCATTCGGTAAAATTAATGATATTTCATCGGCATAATATGTTCGAAGCACTTGGTTTTCGTTACTTCGGAGCATTTGATGGACACGATTTGCCTCAGCTTATAAAAACCCTCGAAAAACTGAAACTCGTAAACGGTCCAAAACTTTTACATATAATCACACAAAAAGGAAAAGGATTTAAACCTGCCGAAGAAAATCAAATAACATGGCACGCTCCGGGAAAATTCAACAAAAACACAGGCGAACGAATAATCATAAAATCTGATAAATCAGAGCCTTCGCGCTATCAGGATGTATTCGGAAAAACAATTATAGAACTTGCACGCAATAACGAAAAAATTGTAGGCATAACGCCGGCAATGCCAACAGGCTGCTCGTTGAATATGATGATGTCAGAAATGCCAAACAGATGTTTCGATGTAGGAATTGCCGAAGGGCATGCGGTTACGTTTTCGGCAGGACTTGCAACTATGGGATTTCTTCCGTTTTGCAACATATATTCAAGTTTTATGCAACGCGCTTACGATAATATAATTCACGATGTTGCACTTCAAAATCTGAATGTTGTATTTTGTCTTGACAGAGGCGGTTTGGTAGGCGAAGATGGTTCAACACATCACGGAGTTTACGATTTGGCATATTTACGCTGTATTCCTAATATGATTATAGCATCGCCAATGAACGAAATTGAACTGCGCAATATGATGTTTACGGCACAACTTCCAAATAAAGGCAGTTTTGCAATTCGCTATCCCAAAGGCGGAGGCGTACTTACCGATTGGCAAGTTCCATTCGAAGAAATTTCAATTGCAAAAGCACGCACAATACGCACAGGCTCTGACATTGCA
>JAITPP010000338.1 GCA_031289385.1 Prevotellaceae bacterium
TCATTAATCATTAACCATTATTTTTTTTTTACTTTATTCGGCTCATCCAAACGTAGTTCGGGATTGTTATTTGATGATTTTCTCAGCAAAAACGAAACTATAATTGCTATACATGCCAAACCAATGAAAACAAGTTCGGCATTAATAACTCTTGAAAGTTGCTCATTATCTGGTTTTAATACACCTATTAATCCATCGTTTAGTTTTACCCACACAAGTTTTGGTTTTGGCGTAGTAAGAATTTTTCCTATTATTATGGGTACAAGCCACATACCTACATTTTGTACCCAATATATTAGAGAATAGGCTGTTCCGAGTTTATTTTCGGGAATAATTTTAGGTACAGATTGCCACATTGCCGCAGGAACAAGCGAATATCCTATGCCGAGTAATGCAAAACTTATAAATCCGAATACAGGTATGTTTGGCGCAAATCCAACAATGAGATGTGAGAAAAGCACTATAAACGAGCCTATTATCATCCATTGTGTTGCCCTGCCTTTGTAATCTACCAGCAAGCCGAACAACGGAGTAAAAATAATTGGCGCAACCGGCAGCAGCGTTGCCATAGACGATGCAACGTCATCTTCAAGTCCAAAACGAGGAATGAGAATTGATGTTGCAAAACGTTTGAACGATATTATACAGCAATAGAAAAACACGCACAATAGAGCAATGAGAATAAAATTCTTGTTAGTCAGTATTTTACCTATATCAGAAAATTTGAATTTATCATCATCGTTTTTCTTTGCATTGTTCAAAGCGGCGGCTTCGGCATCTTGTTTATCAAGTCGTTTGTCGAATGATATAAATACAAACCATGTTGCAATTCCGATAATCATTAAAAATAAACCTATTTCAGCCATATTGTTCGATTCCGACAATGGTATTTTGCCATTTCTTGCTATTACCATTGGGGCAATCAGCATTGCAGCAGCAGTTCCCATACGTGCCAATGACAGTTGCAATCCCATAGCCAAAGCCATTTCTTTACCTTTAAACCATTTTGCTATCGACTTTGTTACGGCAACTCCCGCAATTTCGCTGCCCAAACCGAATATAGCGCATCCTGCGGTGGCTAATATGAGCGATGGTTTTGAAAATCCAAGATTAGCAATAATATTGGCAACAGAACTGTCGCTAAACATTGGCGATAAGGAATAAACAACAATTAATGAGCCTGCAACCATTAATCCTACAAACAAAGTTCCTGTAAAACGCACGCCCCATTTGTCGAGCAATGCGCCGCAAATGATAAGTCCGCCCCAAACACATAATAATGAATATGCTCCGCCGTAAAAACCGTAGTCTTCGGAATTCCATCCAAGTGCAAGTAAATTCGGATCATTAAATATTTGGCTTACAGTAGAAAAGATGTCATCAAAAAAATAAGATGCAAACATTGGGAGTGCAAGGCATAATAAAACTGCCCAGCGTGCGGTTTTCGAGTCGCGCAAAATAGATTGTATTTTCTGTACCATATTAAATTTATTATTTACTATTTATTATTTACTATTTATTATTTATTATTTTTTAATATTAGGTTCTTCAAGTCCATAGCCTTTTTTCTTGTCTTCGGCTTTCAACCAAAACGCAAAAATCAATGCTAATACGCCGCACAAGGCAAAAATCATCATAGGTAAAGTATAATCGTAGGTATTGCGCATTTTGCCAGCAACTTCTATTTGTCCTGTAATGCAATATTTATCAAGCACCCAACCTATAAGCATAGGAATACCCATTAATCCCCAATTTTGAATCCAAAATATAAGAGAATAAGCAGTTCCAAGTTGTTTTTCAGGAATAATTTTTGGTACAGATGGCCACATTGCCGACGGCACAAGCGAAAATCCAATACCTAAAATTATTATCAAAACCAATGCTATGAGCCAATTAGTAATGAAAGGAACGGCAAACAATACGTGAACAACTATCAAAAGAATTGCTCCCAAAATCATAATAGATGCACCTTTACCTTTTCTGTCGTAAAGACTTCCGAAAAACGGAGTAAGAAACAACGTCCCAAGCGGCAAAACGCTGGGAATAAGCCCTGCAAATTCTTCGTCAATACCAAATTTATTTACCATTAAATCGGCGGCATATTTAAGGAAAGGGAAAACGGCAGAATAGAACAATACGCAAAGTAGTGCAATAAGCCAAAAACCTTTGTTTTTAAGAATCAAGAAAATGTCGGAAACGCGGAATTGTTCCTCATCTTGTTGATTTGTTTCTGTTGCCGATTCTTTATCCAACTTTACGTCTATAAAACAATAAATAATAAACGAAATCAGCCCTATACATAGCAAAATCAGACACAGTAAAATTGGTACTGAAACCGATTGAAAATGTTTTGCGATAATAGGCGTAACGGCAAGTGCAAGCAAAGTTCCCAAACGTGCAGTAGCCATTTCAAGCCCCATTGCCAAAGCAAGTTCTTTGCCTTTAAACCATTTAACAATTATTTTTGAAACGGTAATGCCTGCCACTTCAACGCCAACGGCAAAAATAGCATAGCCGATAGCCGCCCAAAACACTTGTGCTTTCAAACCAAAAAGCGTTGCGTCATCGGCAAAAGAGGTTGAAATCGCCCAATATTTTATGGCTGTACCAATAACCATTAAAGAGGCTGCACCTACGCCTGTAATGCGAACACCATATTTGTCGAGAACTATTCCGCCAATAATCAACATCAACAAAAAAACATTGAACCAGCCATAAGCACCCATAAATAATCCAAAATCTGATGAAGACCAAGCATTTTGGGCTTCAAGCATTGGTTTGAGAGGAGAAAGGACATCGGTTAAGAAATAACCGCACAACATTGTAAAAGCAACAACGGCTAACGCTGTCCATCGTGCTGCCGCTGATTCACGTAAAGATTTTTTAATTTTTTCTACCATAATTGTTAATTTTTAATTGTTAATTGTCTTGTTATCTTACTATTGTTTGTTCTCTGTTTGGTCCTACCGAAATAACTTTCAACGAGCGTCGTGTTTCTTTTTCTATAAAATCCACATAATTCTTAAATGCTGTCGGGAGTTTTTTGTATGATTTGCAGTCGGATATTTTTGTTTTCCAACCTTCAAAATCTTTGTAAATTATTTCAATATTTGTTGTATTTAAGTCGTAAGGCAAAGTGTCGTATGTTTTTCCGTTTATTTTATATGCTACGGCAACTCGTATTTTGTCAAAATCGTCGAGTACATCGGCTTTCATCATTATTAGTTGAGTTACGCCGTTGAGCATAATTGTATATTTAAGAGCGGGCAAATCGAGCCAGCCTGTACGGCGCGGGCGTCCTGTGGTTGCGCCAAATTCGCGCCCTACTTTTTGCATTTTTGCTCCTGCTTCATCGTGCAATTCGGTAGGAAATGCGCCGCTACCAACTCGTGTGCAATATGCTTTGAATATTCCAAATACGTCGCCTATGCGGCTTGGTGCAATTCCCAGTCCTGTACATGCGCCGGCGCAAACCGTATTTGATGATGTAACATAAGGATATGTGCCGAAATCAACATCGAGCATTGAGCCTTGCGCGCCTTCGCACAAAACACGTTGATGTGTGTTTAACACGCTGTTCATTTCATATTCGCTATCTACAAGTTTAAGTGCTTTAAGACGTTCTGCGGCTTGCATCCATTTTTCTTCTTCGATTTTATATTCAATATCGAATTGTTTTAACACGGCTAAGTGTTTGTTTTTTAATGCGGTATAATATTCATTGAATTTATCCGACAATAAATCGCCTACACGTAAACCGCTGCGCCCTGTTTTATCCATATACGTAGGTCCGATGCCTTTTAGCGTTGAGCCGATTTTTGCTTCGCCTTTTGCTGCCTCCGATGCTACGTCAATAATTTTGTGTGTGGGCAAAATCAAATGCGCACGTTTTGATATAAGCAGTCGCGATTTTATTTCAACGCCCATAGCCTCAATTATATCAATTTCTTCCATTAAAATAACGGGGTCGATAACTACTCCGTTACCAATTAAGTTTAATGTTTCGGCACGAAAAATTCCCGAAGGAACGGTATGCAACACTATTTTTTTATCATTAAATTCAAGTGAATGTCCCGCATTGGGTCCACCTTGAAAACGGGCTACCATATAATAATCGGGAGTAAGATAATCTACAATCTTACCTTTACCCTCGTCGCCCCATTGAAGTCCTAAAACTACATCTGCTTTCATTTTACATTTTACTACAAGTTTGAGGTGATAAATGTAGATGTTTTTTTGCTTTGTCATTATATAT
>JAITPP010000339.1 GCA_031289385.1 Prevotellaceae bacterium
CCGTATCGTCTGATGCTATTTCAAAATCGGTAGTTACTTCTATCGATCAAGTGTTGAATAGAGCGGCAGGCGTGCAGATTACTCAAAACTCAGGTATGCCGGGTGCAAGTACATCAATCAGAATTCGCGGTATTAGTTCGTTAAATGCTTCTAATGAGCCTATTTATGTAGTTGATGGAGTTATTATTGATGGTGGCGCAACAAGCACTGGCAACACCAATACAAACGCCATTGCATTTATCAATCCTGCTGATATTGTTTCGGTAGATATATTGAAAGATGCATCGGCTACGGCAATTTACGGCTCGCGGGCTTCTAACGGAGTTATTATTATTACAACCAAACGCGGACAAAAAGGCAGTGCATCCGTTAGTTATAATGGTTATATAGGTTGGCAGAAAATACCGGGGAAACTAAGCGTATTAAATTTGCGCGAATATGCCACACACAGAAATACATTAGCCGATTTGGGAATTTCACAGTGGAACAATAATTTTGTTCGCCCCGATTTATTGGGCAAAGGTACTGATTGGCAGGACGAATTATTTGCAACTGCATTTATGCACAGCCACAATGTTTCGGTTTCGGGAGGTAATGAAAAAAGCACGTATGCAATGACAGCAGGTTATCTGAATCAAGACGGTATTGCAATAGGCTCAGGATTTAAAAGATTGAACTTAACAGGTAATTTCGATTCGCAAGTAAAAGATTTTCTGAAAACAGGAATCAACTTTGCATTAAGCAATTCAAATCAAAAATTAACCGTTTCCGATCAATCGCTGATTTCTACGGCTATACGAACAACGCCTGATGTTCCTGTTCGCAATGCCGACGGCTCATTTGCAGGTACAGAAGAACAATTTATGCCGCGAAATCCAATGGCATTAGCATCGCTAATTGATAACAAAAACGAAATTACAGGTATTCGCGGAAACACTTATGCCGAAGCCCGTTTATTTGATGGCTTGACATTCCGCACCGAACTTTCGTTTAATTACGGAATTACAAATACTTACAGATTTCAACCCACATATTATCTTTCAGCCACACAATTTGAAGAAACAAATCAAGGCGAATATTCAAAACAATACAATAAATATTGGAATTGGCATAATGTCATTAACTATACTAAAACATTCGGCATACACAGTATAAACGCAATGTTGGGACAAGAAATGCAAAAATCATCATGGGATTATCTGTCAGGCTCGCGAACGGGATATACAACAAACGGCGCAACCGATTTAACATTGGGAGATCCTACCACAGCCGCCAATAACGGCTACACGGGAGCAAGCGCAATTCTGTCGTATTTCGGACGTATATTTTATTCGTTTGACGATAAATATTTAGCAACGGCAACTTTACGTAGAGATGGCTCTTCAAAATTTGCAGCAGAAAATCGCTGGGGCTGGTATCCATCAGCGGCTCTTGCTTGGAAAATTTCTAACGAAAAATTCTTTAAAAACAGCAGTTTTCTGAAAAACGTAGATAATATGAAACTTCGACTTGGCTGGGGATTGGTTGGCAATCAAAATATTCCCGATAATTATGCTTATCTTTCAGCATATCGCACAGTAGCAACAAATTGGGGAACAGGTTTACTTGCAAGCAATACTCCCAACAGTGATGTGCATTGGGAAACTACAACTTCTGCAAATATTGGTTTGGATTTAAATTTATTCAAAAACCGTATTGAATTTATTGCAGATTTTTATTACAAGAAAACAAATGATTTATTGATGCAAGCCTCGCTTCCTGTTTTTTCGGGAACAGACGGAACAGGTGCAAGCAGCCGCCCATGGGTTAATTTAGGCTCGCTGCAAAATAAAGGTATTGAATTAACTTTGAATACAGTGAATATTACAACAAAAGATTTTATATGGCGAACGGGTATCACATTTTCGTTAAATCGTAATAAAGTATTGGCAATTAATACACAAACGGGCACAGATCCGCGAAGTATAGCCGATCCCGAAGGCGGTACGACAACGCTTACGCAAACAGTTGTAGGACAACCTATCGGGCAATTTTACGGCTATCAGATAATAGGACGTTTTGAAAAAGCAACAGACTTTTATTATAAAGATGCCAACGGAAACATACAGCGTACTCCCGTTATGTTTGATTTGCCTATAAACGAAATGAACGGAGTGTGGATTGGCGATTTTATGTATGCCGATCGTAACGGAGATGGTAAAATTGACGAAAACGATCTTACATTTATCGGCAATCCAGAGCCTAAATTTACTTTCGGAATAAATAACAGTTTTACGTACAAAAATTGGGATTTGTCGGTATTTCTTACAGGCTCGGTTGGAAATAAAGTTGTAAACTATATGCGTCGCTGGATGGAAAATCCGCGCCGAAATATTTCCAATCTGTTTTCAAAAGCAACTCGTTATGCACAGGTAGGATTGCTAAACCCGGCAGGGGCTGCCGATGATTATCGTAATTTGATAATTACAGGCGGAGATAGCGATATGCCGCGCATACCACTGTCAACGGCAACTTCCGATTACGACTTTGCATTTAGCGACAGATATGTAGAAGATGGCTCATATCTGCGTATCCAAAATATATCATTAGGATACACTTTGCCAAGCAGATTTACTAATAAATATGGAGTACAATCTGTTAAACTTTATCTGAACCTGCAAAATGTATATACATTTACAAACTATTCGGGCTACGATGCAGAAGTAGGTATATCGTACAGTAACGGCAACCAGTTAAACGGTATTGACTTTGGGCGTTATCCGTCGCCGCGTATTTACACATTCGGAATTAATATTATTTTCTAATTAAAAATATAATAAACATGAAAACGAAAAAAATAATATATTTGGTTATAGTTGCGGCGACTTTATCATTAAGTTCGTGCAGCGATTTTTTAGATATTAAACCAAACAATTTGGTAACAGGAAGCAGTTTAACAGCCGAAAATCTTCCTGCGCTCACTTCGCCTCTTTATAATATAGTTTGGGCAGATTTTAACAGTCAGTTTTATTATGGATTGGGCGATGGCGCATCATATAATTTATATGCGCCTTATTCTAACTATATTTATCCTTTTGCCGATTTTTCGGTAACAGGACTTACAGGTCCCTTAGTAAACGCTTGGTCGTCTTTTTATCAAGTTATTCAACAATCAAATAAAGTGATTATAAGTATTAAAGAAAGTTCGGCAAGCGGAGATATAAAAAATCAATACATAGGCGAAGCCCGTTTTATGCGCGGCACTGCATATTGGTATTTGGCATCGTTGTGGGGCAACGTAATTATTTCGGAAAATCCTACCGATATAGTTAATAATCCTGTGATAAATACAAATCTGCGTAACGATGCGTTTGAATTTGCTATACGCGATTTTGAATTTGCAGCAAAATATTTGCCCGAAAACGCTCCTCAATCGGGACGTATCGACAGATACAGCGCGTTTGGAATGTTGTCAAGAGTATATTTGGCTTATTCGGGATATGTATCAAATCAAACAAATCCCAATTCGGGAAACCGCAACAGCGAATATCTTGAATTAGCAAAAAAAGCGGCAGAAATGGTTATCAGCAAAAGTAAATACAGATTAATGGATAATTATCCCGATTTGTTTAAAATTGAAAATAACAATAATTCCGAATCGATGTTTGCTTTTCAATGGGTGCCGGGTATGAACTCTACCACAGGCGGCGGTGTTATTAATTCCCAGCAGGCATACTTTGCTTACAGTTCGGAAATTACAGGAGACGATGCAGCGTGGGGCGATTGGACACGAGCATCTTATGACATAATTAAAGAATACAGCCTTGCCGATACTATTCGCCGCAAAGCCACATGGATGGGTTATGGAGATTTTTATCCCGAAATAAACAAAGCCAATGGCGGATTATTGTACCAACGCAGCGAGGGACGGCAATTTCTAAATGTGAAAAAAGGAGTTGTAGGCTCTAATAAAGACAATCCCGCAATAGCGCGTATGAATTCTGCATTAAACACATATATGATTCGTTTGGCAGAAGTATATTTGAATTATGCAGAGGCAATACTTGGAAATAGTGCAACAACTAATGATGCCGTAGCGCTTCAATATTTTAATATGATTCGCACACGCGCCAAAATGCCTGTAAAATCAAATATCACTTACGAAGATATACGCTACGAACGCAGAGTTGAATTTTGCATGGAAGGACAATACTGGTACGACTTGCTAAGTCGCTCATATTATAAACAACAGGATGTTATCGAATATCTTATAACGCAACACAGAGAAACAATAGTACCATTCCTTTTTGAAGCGCCGAATAATTTAACATTAGACACTTCGCGTGATGAAGGAACAAGAGCCGTCGGCAACATCGATGCCTCCGTTTTTCTGATACCTTATCCATCGGATGAAGTTATTAAAAATCCGCTGCTGAGAGAACCTCCTGTTGCTTACAACTTTACAGAAGAAAGAATAACCGATTTATTTAATTAAAAAACAAATATAATGAAAAATATAATACACAAAAATTTTTGGCTGCTGCTTGTATTTATCATGGGATTGACGACATTCGTTTCTTGCAATGACGACGATGACATCACTTCGAATACAGCCATGAAAATAACAGCAGTTTATCTTGAAGATGCTACATCTTCTGTACCTGACAGACAGGTAGAA
>JAITPP010000342.1 GCA_031289385.1 Prevotellaceae bacterium
ACACACAATCGTTGCACACCAACGCTTTAGACGAAGCAATCGCACTGCCAACCGATTTTTCGGCTCGCATAGCCCGTAATACTCAAATTTATATACAGGAAGAAACTTCGGTTTGCAAATCAATCGATCCATGGGCAGGCTCGTATTATGTTGAAAGTCTTACACATGAAATTGCTCATAATGCTTGGAAACTTATAGAAGAAGTTGAGGCTTTGGGAGGAATGTCAAAAGCGATTGAAACAGGTATTCCAAAACTACGTATCGAAGAAGCCGCAGCACGCAAACAAGCACGTATTGATGCGGGCGCAGATACAATTGTCGGCATAAATAAATATCGTTTGGCAAAAGAAGATCCTATTGATATTCTTGATGTTGATAATACAGCAGTTCGCGAGGCGCAAATAAAACGATTGCAACAATTACGGGCAAACCGTAACGAAAATGAAGTAAAAGCAGCCCTCGAAGCAATTACCAAAGCAGTAGAAACAAACACAGGCAACCTGTTGGAACTTGCCGTTGATGCAGCACAAAAACGCGCATCGCTCGGCGAAATTTCAGATGCCTGCGAAAAAATTGTAGGACGTTATAAAGCAGTTATACGTATGAATTCAGGAGTTTATTCGGCAGAAGCCAAACACGACAATGATTTTGAAAAAGCAAAAACTTTGGTTGAAGAATTTGCAAAAAAAGAAGGACGTCAACCACGCATTATGATTGCAAAATTAGGACAGGACGGACACGACAGAGGCGCAAAAGTTGTTGCCACAGGTTATGCCGATATGGGTTTTGATGTTGATATGGGACCTTTGTTTCAAACGCCTGCCGAAGCAGCAAAACAAGCCGTAGAAAACGATGTACACGTAGTAGGAGTTTCGTCGCTTGCAGCAGGACACAAAACTCTTGTTCCTCAAATAATTTCGGAACTCGAAAAACTTGGGCGCGGCGATATAATAGTGATTTGCGGAGGCGTAATTCCCGCGCAGGATTATCAGTCTCTTTATGATGCAGGAGCGGCGGCAATATTTGGTCCCGGAACGTCGGTATCGCTTGCAGCAATTAAGATAGTAGAATTGCTTTTGCAGAAATTCGAATAATCTTAAAAACAAAATAAAATGAAAAATCCACATGAAAAATGGCATGTGGATTTTTTTATGCTGATTATAAAATAGATTAAAACACAAAGTTCAAAAGTTTTTTCAAAAAAACAATTAAACAAACCTTCGTAATTTATTAAGCCACGTGCAGTTTATTAGCGTTTATTTTGTTTATTTTTTCTTCTGCATATTTTAATGTGATGTGCAATTTTTTGTCTTGTTTTGTTGGCGCTTCAAACATTGCATCTGTCATCATGTTTTCACAAATAGAGCGTAAACCGCGTGCGCCGAGTTTAAATTCTATTGCTTTATCAACAATATAATCAAGAACATCGTCATCAAATTCGAGAGTTATTTTGTCGATTGCAAACAATTTTTGATATTGTTTTATTATTGCATTTTTCGGCTCGGTGAGAATACGGCGCAAAGCATGTCTATCAAGCGGTTGCAGATATGTGAGTACGGGCAGGCGTCCGATAATTTCGGGTATCAGTCCGTACGATTTCAAATCTACATGACTAACATATTGCATCAGATTATTGTTGTCGATTTTGTTTTTATCGTTTATCGCTCCGTAGCCTATTGCGCGTGTGTTCAGGCGGTTTGCGATTTTCTTTTCAATTCCATCGAAAGCACCGCCGCAAATAAACAATATATTTTTTGTATTTACCTGTATAAATTTTTGTTCGGGATGTTTTCGTCCTCCTTGTGGCGGAACGTTTACTGTTGTGCCTTCCAGCAGTTTCAGCATTGCCTGTTGCACGCCTTCGCCCGACACGTCGCGTGTTATTGATGGATTGTCGCTTTTGCGTGCAATTTTATCAAGTTCATCAATAAATACTATGCCGAGTTCGGCTGCGGATGTATCGTAATCGGCAACTTGCAGCAGGCGCGAAAGAATACTTTCCACATCTTCGCCTACATATCCGGCTTCGGTAAGCACTGTTGCATCAACAATTGTGAACGGGACGTTAAGAATTTTTGCTATTGTTTGCGCCAAAAGCGTTTTTCCTGTTCCTGTTTCGCCAACCATTATTACGTTTGATTTTTCTATTTCGATATCGTTGTCATCGGCGGGTTGCAGTATTCGTTTGTAGTGATTGTAAACGGCAACCGACAAGTATTTTTTTGCATCTTCCTGTCCGATTACATATTTATCGAGAACTGCTTTTATTTGTTCGGGTTTAAGTATATCTTCGAAAGTTATACGAAATTTAGTATTTTTGTTTGATTTGGTTTTCGATTTTTCTTTACCGTACAAAATTTCGTATGCTCTTTCTATACATTCGTTGCAAATATATGCATCTGCGCCTTCCATAAGCACAGCAACGTTTTTGTCATTTTTTCCGCAAAACGAGCAATTATTTTTTGTCATTTTTATTTTTCTGTTTTTGTAAAATTTCGTCAATCATTCCATACTCAAGGGCTTCGGACGATGTCATCCAATAATCGCGGTCGGCATCTTTTTCTATTTTCGCAATTTTATTGTTTGAGTGTTTTGCTATTATTTCGTAAAGTTCGCGTTTTAATTTCACAATTTCGCGTGCTGTGATTTCAATATCAGATGCCTGTCCCTCAGCGCCTCCAAGCGGTTGATGAATCATTATGCGCGAATGTGTAAGTGCCGAGCGTTTTCCGGCTGCTCCTGCCGTAAGCAAAACCGCTGCCATCGATGCCGCCATTCCTGTGCAAATAGTGCTGACGTTTGAGGTTACAAGCTGCATGGTGTCATAAATTCCAAGTCCTGCATGAACTGCTCCGCCGGGCGAATTTATGTAAATCTGAATATCGCGCGCCGAGTCAACCGATTCTAAAAACAATAGTTGCGCCTGAACTATGTTTGCAACTTCATCGTCAATTGCTGTGCCGAGAAATATTATTCGTTCCATCATCAAACGCGAAAATACATCCATCGCTACGGCATTCAACTGCCGCTCTTCGATAATGTAAGGCGTTATTGACGATGAGTATTGATGTAACATCGAGCTTGATATTCCCAAATGTTTTACTGCGTATTTTTCAAATTCATTTTTTGCCATAAATAATTTTTTATGAAATTAGTCCGCAAAGATAGATATTAAAGTCGGAAATTGCAAGTTGGAT
>JAITPP010000346.1 GCA_031289385.1 Prevotellaceae bacterium
ACAAATAAGCAATTAAACAAATCAACAAATAAGCAATTAAACAAATCAACAAATAAGCAATTAACAAATCAACAAATAAGCAATTAAACAAATCAACAAATAAGCAATTAAACAACTCAACAATAAACAAAAAATAACTCAACAAAATACTTACAACTTATGACTTACGACTTACGACTTACAACTTCCAACTTCCGACTATTTTAAAAATTAAGATTTATTCATTTTTTTCATTACTTTTGCAGATTATTTTTATTAAATTTTATATAAATATGGCAGGAATTAGCTCTATTATCAAAAAAATATTCGGTTCTAAGGCAGAACGCGATTGGAAATCTACTCAACCTTATGTTGATAAAATAAAAGCAATATATCCATCTATCGAAAAATTAAGCAACGACGAACTTCGCGCTCGCACTAAGGTGCTGCAACAAAAAATAAGCGATAGCACTAAAGAAAAAGAAGAAAAAATCGCCGAGTTAAAACAAACTGTCGATTCGCCCGAAATTGACATAAAAACAAAAGAAAAAACTTACGACGAAATTGACAAACTAACAAAAGAAATTGATGATACAATCGAAGATGTTTTACTCGAAATTTTGCCCGAAGCATTTGCAATTGTGAAAGATACGGCGCGACGATTTAAAGAAAACGACGAAATTGAAGTTACCGCCAGCGATTTCGACAAAAATTTATCGACAACACGCGAGCAGGTGCGCATAGCAGGCGATAAAGCATATTGGGCAACATCGTGGATTGCAGGCGGAAATATGCAACGCTGGGATATGGTGCATTACGATGTTCAGTTATTCGGCGGCGCAATTCTTCATCTCGGCAAAATTGCAGAAATGGCGACAGGTGAAGGAAAAACGCTGGTTGCCACACTTCCCGTTTTTCTGAATGCGCTTGCAGGAAAAGGCGTGCATATTGTAACCGTCAACGATTATCTTGCAAAACGCGACTCGGAATGGATGGGACCAATTTATGAATTTCACGGTTTGTCGGTTGATTGTATCGACAAGCATCAACCCAATACAGATGCACGCCGCAGAGCATATCTGGCAAACATTACTTTCGGTACAAACAACGAATTTGGTTTTGATTATCTTCGCGATAATATGGCAATAGGAATTGACGATTTAGTTCAACAAAAACATCATTATGCGATTGTCGATGAAGTCGATTCGGTTTTGATTGACGATGCTCGTACTCCTTTGATTATTTCAGGTCCCGTGCCGCGCGGCGACGATCAACTGTTTGATGAATATAAACCTTTGGTTGAACAACTTTACAACTTTCAACGAAATTATGTAACACAAATTTTGAACGATGCCCGCAAATTTATTAACGAAGGAAACGAAAATGAAGGCGGAAAATTGCTTTTGCGTGCGCACAAAGGATTACCAAAATATAAACCGCTTATCAAATTTTTGAGCGAGCAAGGAATGAAAGCCCTGTTGCAAAAAAGCGAAAATTTCTACATGCAGGATAACAACAAGCAAATGCACATTGTTACCGACGAATTATTTTTTGTGATAGAAGAAAAAAACAACTCCGTAGATTTAACCGATAAAGGTATTGATTTAATATCGAAAAAAGTTGAAGATCAAAAATTCTTTGTACTTCCCGATATCGGAAACGAAATTGCCGAAATAGAAAAGAAAGAAATCGACACAAAAGAAAAACTCGAAGAAAAAGAAAATCTGCTTGCCGATTATGCAATAAAATCGGAACGTGTACATACTGTTCATCAGTTACTTAAAGCGTATGCAATGTTCGAAAAAGATATTGAATACGTTGTGATGGACAACAAAGTGAAAATTGTTGATGAACAAACAGGACGTATTCTCGAAGGACGCCGCTATTCCGATGGATTGCATCAGGCGATAGAAGCAAAAGAAAAAGTAAAAGTTGAAGATGCAACTCAAACATTTGCAACAATTACACTTCAAAATTATTTCAGAATGTACCACAAACTTGCAGGTATGACAGGTACAGCCGAAACCGAAGCAGGTGAATTTTGGTCTATTTACAAACTCGATGTAGTTGTAATACCAACAAACAGACAGATTATACGTATCGATCATAACGATTATGTTTATAAAACAAAACGCGAAAAATATAACGCCGTTATCAACGAAATTGTACATCTCAGCAAAGATTTAAGCCGCCCCGTTTTGGTTGGAACAACATCGGTTGAAGTTTCGGAATTGTTGAGTAAAATGCTTAGACTGAGAGGCATAAAACATAACGTTTTAAATGCAAAACAACATCAGCGCGAAGCCGAAATTGTAGCCGAAGCAGGATATGCAGGAGCAGTTACCATTGCAACAAACATGGCAGGACGTGGAACAGACATTAAATTAGGCGTTGGAGTGCGCGAAGCCGGAGGACTTGCAATTATCGGCACAGAACGACACGAATCGCGCCGCGTTGATAGGCAGTTGCGCGGACGTTCAGGACGGCAGGGCGATCCGGGAACTTCGCAATTTTATGTTTCGCTCGAAGATAATCTTATGCGATTATTCGGCTCGGAACGCATTGCAGGATTAATGGACAGATTAGGTTTGAAAGAAGGCGAAGTTATTCAGGCAGGACTGATTTCAAAATCAATAGAACGCGCACAACGCAAAGTTGAAGAAAACAATTTCGGTATTCGTAAACGTTTACTCGAATATGACGATGTGATGAATTCACAGCGCGAAGTTATTTACAAACGCCGCCGCAATGCCTTGTACGGCGATCGTGTTGAAGTTGATGTGCGTAACATGATGAGCGATTATGCAGGAACTCTTATAGAAAAAAATATAGGAAATATTGATTACGAAACAATGACGTTTGAAGTTGCACGTAATTTATCGGTTGAACCCGGATTTACGCAAGAAGAATTTGAAGATGGAAACAGCACTGAACTTTCGGATAAATTGCTCGAAAACGTTATAAAAACATACGAAAACCGCATGAAATCGATAGCCGAAAAAGTTTATCCCGTACTAAAAAATGTGTACGAAACACAAGGCTCGATGTACGAAAATATTTTAATTCCGATAAGCGATGGACAACGAATATATCAAGTAAGCGTAAATCTTAAAAAAGCATACGAAACACAAGGCGGCGAATTTACAAAAACAATAGCCAAAACCGTTGTTCTGATAACGATTGATGAATATTGGAAAGAACATCTTCGCGAAATGGACGATTTAAAACAATCGGTGCAAAATGCAACTTATGAACAAAAAGATCCGCTGTTGATTTACAAATTCGAGTCGTTTAATTTGTTTGAAACAATGCTTACAAAAGTATGCAAAGATGTTACGGCATTTTTGCTGCGCGTATCCATTCCTTTGCGCGATAAAAACGTTGCAGTACGCCGCGAAGAACAACGCCGCCGCACAGATATGTCGAGCCTGAAAACAGGACGCGAAAATCTCACAACAAACAGCGGCGAACAAAAAACAAACGCACCAATACGAGTAGAGAAAAAAGTAGGACGCAACGATCCCTGCCCCTGCGGAAGCGGCAAAAAATATAAAAACTGTCACGGAAAAACAGAATAATTTTTTCGTTGATTGCGAAATTAAAAAGCGGGAATAAATATATTTATTCTCGCTTTTTTAATATGCCAAATATCTTATTTAAATATTTGCAATTTATTGTTGTGTCTGTTTTTAATAAGATAATTATATCAACAATTATATAAATTTGAAAGTAAAAAATAGTACAATTTTCGGATTGTTTTACTATGCTCGCAATGGCATATAATCAAGCCATTGCGAGGCACGAAGCAAAGCAATCTATATATTATTTGGATTATTTTTAATTTGCTTTTGGTGTAATCTGTGTACTTTTTTTAATTGAAAATAAAAATAATTTTTATTCCCCAACGCCTGTAATATCTTAACCAACGACCAAATACCAACGACTAACGACCAAATACCAAATACCAACGACTAACGACCAAATACCAACGACCAAATACCAACA
>JAITPP010000245.1 GCA_031289385.1 Prevotellaceae bacterium
ACGGTGTGGTGTAAAATATGTTGAAAATGATTAAAAAACATTCGTTCCAAATTTGTAAATTTGTTTTAACCCTTATTTTTGTGAGTTCCCTTAGTAGCCAAGTAAACCACTCACAAATTGCCCTTATTTTCAATACTTTAATAAGGGAATAAGGGAAAAATGTTAAGAAAAATTTGATACTACTAAGGGTACTGACAAAAATAATGGTAAAAATAACGAACATTTGCAAAAATAAACCTTTAATTTCTTACACCCCACCCTAACGGGATTTTTAATTCGTAATTCAGTATTTTGTATTAAGTAATTGATTTTTATCTGCGTAAATCTGCTTAATCTGCGTTATCTGCGTGCTTTGTCAAATCAACAAAAACAAATCAACAAATCAACAAAAAACAAATCAACAAAAAACAAATCAACAAATCAACAAAAAACAAATCAACAATAAAGCAATGAAACAACGCTAAAACTGAAAATAAATAAACGGCTGCACGTCGCCCGATTTTATTTGTACTATGAAGTATATCAATACTATGATTGCTATTGCTTTATAGATTAATGGAAATGTTATGAATTTATTTTTAAAATAATTTTCGATTTTGAAAGGTGTAAAATGCAATACGTATCCTGTAAAAATAAATATAAAAACAAGCGTGTATCCCGATAAAAGTTGCCATAAAATTTGCGGTTGAAAATTGCCGAAAATTTGCGATAAAATTATTCTGCAATCGGTTAGCGACTGGTTGCGGAAAAATATCCATGCAAACATTACAAAATGAAAAGTCAGTAACACACCAAACCAATGGCTAAGGCTGCGTACAGACGAGGTTTCGTTTTTTTCGCGGAGTAAAATAAATCTGAAAAATTTGTGCATTGCAAGCGCTATTCCGTGCAGTGCGCCCCAAATAATAAAATTCCAGTTTGCGCCATGCCACAATCCGCCAAGAAGCATTGTGATAAACAGATTGATGTATGTGCGAATTTTGCCTTTTCGGTTTCCGCCAAGCGAAATATAAAGATAATCGCGCAACCACGACGATAGCGAAATGTGCCACCGCCGCCAAAATTCGGTAATGCTTGCCGATTTGTAGGGCGAATCAAAATTTATATTAAACCTGAAACCAAGCAGCATCGCTATTCCTATTGCCATGTCGCTGTATCCCGAAAAATCGCAATATATTTGAAGCCCGTAGCCATAAACGCCGAAAAGATTTTCGATGCCCGAATAAAGCGATGGATTATCAAATATTCTGTCCACAAAATTTATTCCTATATAGTCGGATATTATTGCTTTTTTGAACAATCCGCAAATGATAAAAAAAATTCCTGTGCCAATCATTTCGCCTGTAATTTTCAGCGGCTGACGAATTTGCGGAATAAAATCGCGAGCGCGAACAATTGGTCCTGCAACTAATTGCGGAAAAAACGAAACATAAAAAGCGTAATCGAGAATATTGTTTAAAGGCTCAATATTTCGCCGATAAACGTCTATCGTATAACTTAGCGATTGAAATGTGAAAAATGATATTCCTACGGGAAGAAAAATATCCGACGGCTGAAAATTTCCGCCAACTATCGCCGAAAAAGTTGCTCCGAAAAAGTTGAAATATTTAAAATACGCGAGCAGTCCAAGCCCAACAAATATGCTTATTGAAAGTAATATTCGGCGTATAATTTTTGTTTTTGCGCGAGCCAGATATTTTGCCAATAAAAAGTCGCTGACAGTTACTATTCCAAGCAGAAAAAAATAAAATCCGCTGCTTTTATAATAAAAATAATATGAAAATGCGGTAACAAAAATAAGTCGCGGAGTCATGCGTTTTTTCAATGCTGTGTAGGCAATGATAAAAGCAAAAAACAAAAACATGAAAAATCCGCTGTTAAAAATCATCGGTTCGTTTGCACTGTAAACAAACAGCGATTTAATTTTATCAAAATCGAAACCAATACTGTCAAACCAATTATTCATATTATTTAATTATTTAATCACTAACATTAACAAACTCACAAATTATTCACATTAACAAATTCACAAATTAACATATTATTCACATTCACACATTAACATATTCACACATTCTCACATTAAAAAATTATTCACATTTATTCAACACATATTGATTGTAATCGTTTATCAGCGCTTCGTACAGCAAGTTTCCCTGAAGCGAATATCCTTCGATAAGAAAATGCAAATTGTCGTATTTATAATAATTTCCATTCTGCCAATTTTTGCAGGCAAATTCGTCGCCACCAACAACATTAAACAAATCCCAGCCAGCCGAATTATGGTTGGCGGCAAACTGCATAATGGTTGCTGCTGTGTTTTTTGTATTTTTATTTTCTTCAACCGAAATAATTTTACGATTTCTACGTTTACGCGCTCGGCTGTAAATTGTTTTAAACGCGCCGGGCGGTGTGGTGTATAAAATTTGGGCATCGGGACAGTCGGTTTTCAATGCCGAAAAAAGATTTTCCATCATTTTGTAATGATACAGCGAATCGTATCTGCCAAGACTTTCGTTAGTGCCAAGCGAAATTATTATTAAATCGGGTTGCAGTTGTTGTATTTTTTCGATGTTTTTTTCGTCTAAAAAATTTTTGCTTGTTGCGCCGTTAATTCCTATGCAATGACAAACGATTCCTTGTAATCCGCTTTCTTCAACAATTCCGCTGCTTTTGTATCCTTCAATGAAATTTATTGCTGCGTTGCCAAATGTTTCGGTTAATCGCAAATTAAGAGCAGGCGTAAATTCGTGGCTGCGAACGTGCGAATCGCCGATGTGAACTATGCGCACAACGGGTTTTTCTACGTCTTTTATGCTGCGAAGCATCATCAGTTTTTCAAAAAACGGCGACAAACTATGTGTAGAATCGTGTATGATATTAGCCTGTGTTCCTAAAAACGATGATGGCAAAACTGTTTCGGTGGCAACACGTAACGATATGTCTTCGATATCATTATCAGAATCGGATTGTGCAAACAAAAAACCTGCGCAAATCCAAAAAATGATGTTCGCTAAAACAATAAATTTAATTTTTCTTGTAAAATATATTTTCATATTTTTTTATTTGCTGTGTTTTCTTTTCAATATATTTTTGTTTTTCATATTCAATAGTTTCAAACAAACGTCTTGCAATTTGTTCGCCGCCTCGTATGTTAATATGCGTATAATCCAAATTGGCTTTTGATGGTTTCGATTTCACGTATCCTACTATTCCTCCGTCAAGCGTCATTGCGTCCATCAAATTCCAAAACGCAATTCCACATTCCGATGCGATTTGTTGTTGTGTTACCAGCAGATTTTTTGCGCCGGGCGTTGTTGTCATTTCGCCATTGATTTTTGCGGCTTTATCGCCAACGCTTACAAGCATAAAACTGCTGTTGGGAAAATTATTGCGAAGATAATTTATCACGCCTGTCATTGTTTTTTTGTAATTACTGTAATTATTTCCTGTTTTTGTGGCTACATTCAAACCGTATTGTAATATTATCAAATCGTAATTTCGTAAACTGTCAAAATCGCGCAATGTCTTTTCGGGAATATATTTAAGCGTTTCGCCCGACACTCCTCTAAGCGAAAAATTATCGACAGCAACGCCTGCATTTTCATTATCAAGCGTTACGCCGAAAAAGCGCGTATTTACACCGGGGTTGTTAATAGTAATTCGTATGTGTCCAATACGTCCCGCAACCGAAACTTTTTGAATATTGCCGCTGCCTTTAATGCTGTGTTCTTCTCTTATTTTTCGGTTAATTGTTGTGGTAAATTTTAAGTTGCCGTCGGTAATAAAATAAAACGAAGCCATAGAACAGGTATCGGGCTCTTTTCCAAAAACCGTTCGGCACGAAAATGTTGCCGTAGAATTTGTATCGGGAATAAAATAATGTCCTGAAATTCCTTGTTTTTTGCGACTGAAAATGCTGTCGGTAATGCAATGCTCGTCCCAACCAACGGCTGACGTTACAACCGAAACTCTAAAACCTGCCGTAACGCAATTAACGGGAACAAAACCTACGCCATTGCCGCCATATTTTTTTTGAAACAACGCACGCAACGAGCCTGTAAGTAAATCGCCTTCGATAAACGAATCGCCAAAATAGGCAATACGCACGGTGCGATTGCTCGAATCCAAAGCATCGTAAAAACTGTTCAGAGCATTATGTTGAGGCGAATAATCGTCAATGCAAATTATTCCTGTTTTGCAGATATCAACAAGTTCGGGTTTGGTTTGACGGATAGTATCAATTACGTCCGTATCAACATCTTTCTCGTCGATTCGAATATCGGCAACAACATCTACTTTTTTAAATTCAAAATTGCCCAAATTAAAAGCAGGCAGCAGCGAAAGCAGCAACGTTCCCACAATAACCACCGACATAAATGTCAATACATTATTTATCTTATTATCGTTCATCATAAAATTTAAAAACACCGCAAAGGTATAAAAGATTTCATTATTTATTAGTCGTAAGTCGTAAGTTGTAAGTCGTAAGTCGGTTTTGGTTGTTGAGTTGTTGATTTGTTTTTTGTTGAGTTGTTGAGTTGTTGAGTTGTTGATTTGTTGAATTGTTGATTTGCTGATTTGTTGATTTGTTGATTTGTTTTTTGTTGATTTGTTTTTTGTTGATTTGTTTTTTGTTGATTTGAAAAGGCACACAGATAAACGCTGAAAAATATATTTATGATGACAAAGAAACAAATTATAACAGATGGCAAAGAAAATCCCGTAGAGACGGATAATTATCCGTCTCTACTTTGAAAAAACAATCTTTTACAGGTTATTTATTTTTGTTATCTAACTATTAATATTGTCATCTTGTCAGTTTTTGCGACAATTTGCTATTTTTTGCGGGAATTTCCCGCTTTTTTTAGGAAACTTCCTGCTTTTTGCGGGAATTTCCCGCTTTTAGTAGGAAATTTCCCGCTTTTTTTAGGAAGTTTCCCGCTTTTAGTAGGAAACTTCCCGCTTTTAGTAGGAAACTTCCATCTTTTTTTAGGAAGTTCGATACTTTTTACAGGAATTTTCTGTTTTAAAATAGAAAAGACTATGCTTTTTTTGTGAAAAACAAAACTCCGAAACAAAAATTAATTAGTTCATAAAGTTATAAAGTTTATAAAGTTTGTCAAGTTATAAAGTTTATAAAGTTTGTCAAGTTATAAAGTTTATAAAGTTATAAAGTTTATAAAGTTTGTCAAGTTATAAAGTTTATAAAGTTTATAAAGTTTGTCAAGTTATAAAGTTTATAAAGTTTATAAAGTTTGTCAAGTTATAAAGTTTATAAAGTTATAAAGTTATAAAGTTTATCACTACTGTCCGCTAAAAAAATAAATAAGCGGGCATTTTGTATTTACCCGCTTAATGGTTATTTTTGTAATCGTAATAAAACAAAAAATATCCATGCATAAAAATACAAATTTTATCGGACAGCCAATACTTAATCAGTTATTATTTTTCGTAAAGGGTGTAAATATCAACAAAATAGCGAACAAATATGATGCCGAACGCTATGTAAAAAAGTTTGA
>JAITPP010000249.1 GCA_031289385.1 Prevotellaceae bacterium
TTTTTCTACCGAGCGATGCAAACCTAACGGCTTGCTTTTTTGAAAACAATCTTTTATAGTTTATTTATTTTTTGTTACTAAATACCAACGACTAAATACCAACGACTAAATACCAACGACCAACGACTAAATACCAACGACTAAATACCAACGACTAACGACCAACGACTAACGACTAACGACTAACGCCCAACGACCAACGACTATTTTCATCATCTATTTGGGCTAACTGCAAAACACGTTCGGTTACGGTTTTGACAATGTCGGTTATGGTTTGCGGCTTGCTGTAAAATGATGGCGATGCGGGACAAACTATTGCGCCTGCAAGCGTAATTTTTTCCATGTTTTGTATGTGTATCAAATTCAGCGGTGTTTCGCGGGTTACAACAATAAGTTTTCGGCGTTCTTTAAGCATTACATCTGCCGTGCGCGAAATAAGGTCGTTGGCATATCCGTTGGCAATGCGGGCAAGCGTTCCCATCGAACAGGGAATAACAATTAACGTATCAAAATCGGACGAGCCCGATGCAAATGAAACAAAAAAATTATTGTTATCATAAATCGTTAAATGGGTGTATTTTTCGATAATATTTTCGCCCGTTTCGTAGTCAAAAACTTTTTTGCCTGTTTCGGTAAATATCACGGCTATTTCGTCAAATTCGTTGCTGTGAATGGCAAGTGTATCAAGCAAATGTTTTGCATAAATATGTCCGCTTGCTCCGGTTATTCCTATTACTATTTTGCGTTTTTTCATTTCATGTAAATTGTTTTACAAATGTATATATTTATTGCATATTGACAAATCATTTTTAATTTTGTAAGAAAATATTACAAATAAAAAATTATAAAATTATGAATTTACGGTTTACAACTAACATCTTACGACTTATGACTTACAACTTACGACTGTTGTTAGTGCTTGTTTTTATTGCAGGATGTACAAAATCTCAGACATCGTTTACGAGCGATGAAATTGAAACAATAAACAAATATCCGCAGCAAAAAATGCGCGTATTGCTTTATGATGATAAAACAGATTCGTTGTTTTTGCGGCAGCAGACAAAAGAATTTTCCGACGAAGATTTGCAAAGCGATATTTTCAAAAATCTTAAAGCGCAAATGTTGCTTACTGTGCTTGATACCGCAAATACAGGCGTTGGCATTGCTGCGCCGCAGGTAGGTATTTCGCGCCGACTGATTGCTGTTCAGCGTTTCGATAAGCCCGACGAGCCTTTTGAATTTTACGCAAACGCTTATATTGTTTACTTTTCGGACGAAAAAAGAATTGGCGCAGAAGGTTGTTTGTCGATTCCAAATAGGCGCGGAAATGTTGAACGCTCTGAAACAATAGTTGTAAAATATATTGATACCGAAAGTTTGAAACCCTGTGCCGATACCGTTTCGGGATTTTCTGCCGTGATATTTCAGCACGAAATTGATCATCTCGACGGCGTTTTGTATATCGACAAACTTTATCCCGATGCTTGATTTCGGCGACACAAAACTATGGTTGCCGACTTCAAAAAAAGAAGTTGATAATTTAGGCTGGGATTATATTGATATAATATTTTTCAGCGGCGATGCTTATATCGATCATCCTGCGTTTGGCGCTGCGCTTATTGCGCGTGTTTGGGAAAATCTCGGATTTCGTGTTGCAATTATTCCGCAGCCTAACTGGCGCGACGATTTGCGCGATTTCAAAAAACTCGGCAATCCGCGTTTGTTTTTCGCCGTTTCGTCGGGAAATATGGACAGCATGGTAAATCATTACACTGCCAACAAACGCCTGCGAAGCAACGATGCTTATACGCCCAACGACGAGCATGGCTTTCGTCCCGATTATGCAGTAAATGTTTACACAAATATTCTGAAAAAACTTTATCCGCAAACGCCTGTAATAATTGGCGGAATTGAGGTTTCGTTGCGCCGACTTACTCATTACGATTATTGGAACGACAAACTTTTGCCGAGCATTTTAATCAGCAGCAACGCCGATTTACTGTGTTACGGAATGGGCGAAAAATCGTCGGAAGAAATTGCGATGCGAATTGCCAAAGGCGAGAAAATACACGCTCTCACCGATATTCCCCAAACCGCCTGCAAAACAAAAAATATTGAATTTGATGATAATATTTTGCGATTAAATTCTTACGAAGAATGTGTAAAAAGCAAGAAAAAATTTGCCGAAAATTTCCGTTTGTTCGAAGAAGAAAGCAATGTGTTTTCGCCACGCATAATTGTTGAATCGGTTGGCGGCGTTGATATTGTTGTAAATCCGCCTTACGCAAATATGACAGAAACGGAAATTGATGCCGTTTACGATTTGCCGTTTACACGAATGCCGCATCCGCGCTACAAAAACAAACATATTTCGGCTTACGAAATGATAAAACATTCGGTAAATATTCATCGCGGATGTTTCGGAGGATGCAGTTTTTGTACAATTTCGGCGCATCAGGGAAAATTTATTACAAGCCGCAGCGAAAAATCAATATTAAATGAAATTGATAAAATCACAAAAATGGCGGATTTTAAAGGCTATATAAGCGATATTGGCGGACCGTCGGCAAATATGTACGCAATGTGCGGAAAAAACACAAATATCTGCGCAAAATGCCGTCGCGCCTCGTGTTTGTTTCCCAATATCTGCAAAAATCTTAATAACAATCACAGCAAACTTACTGCCGTTTATAAAAAAATAAATACTTTGCCGAATGTGAAAAAAGCAACAATAGGCAGCGGTATTCGCTACGATTTATTTATGAACGAAACAGGATTTTTTGATAAAAACGGCGAAGAATATTTCAAACAATTAGTGAAATATCATGTTTCGGGACGATTGAAAGTTGCGCCCGAACACACCTCCGACAAGGTTTTGAAATCAATACGAAAACCATCGTTTAATTTATTCAAAACATTGAAAAATAAATTTGATAAAATAAACAGAGATGAAAATCTTAATCAGCAAATAATACCGTATTTCATATCGTGCTTGCCATACTGCACTTTTGATGACATGAAAAAATTAGCGAACGAAACAAAAAATCTTAACTTGAAACTCGAACAGGTGCAAGCATTTACGCCAACTCCAATGACTTTGGCATCAGCAATATATTACACAGGAATCAATCCTTATACGGGCGAAAAAGTTTTTGTGGCGCACACCACCGAAGAGCGTAAAAAACAAACAGAACAATTTTTTTTATACAAACATAATAATTCTAAAAAATAAAAAACATGAAAAAAACAATCGCATTTATCACTACATTTTTATTGATTTTGCCGCTCGCATTTTCGCAAAATGTGAAATGGACGGAAGGCAGACAATTAACAATAGAAGGACGAGCAAGCACAGGGCAATCGCATGATTACGATAGACTTCCTGCATTTGCCCGCGAAACAGCCCGCAAAGAAGTTTGGACATTGAGCGAAAATTCTGCCGGCATCAACATTCGTTTTTCTACCGATTCCGACACTTTGCACGTGCGCTGGGTATTGCGCTCGGTTTGCAAAATGCCGCACATGACAGATTGCGCAATGAACGGAATAGATTTGTATGCTTACGACGAAGAAAATTCGTGTTGGCGTTGGGCTGGAATAAAACTCTCGTGGGACGGAAAAAACACAGGAATTATGTTGCAGGGAATAACAAAAAAAATGCGCGATTATATGCTGTATTTGCCTTTGTACACAAGCATAGATTCTGTTTTTGTAGGCGTAAACGATGATGCGCAAATACAAAAATTTGTTCGCCGCGAAAATAAAAAACCAATAGTTCATTACGGCACATCAATCGTGCAGGGAGCGTCGGCATCGCGTGCGGGAATGTGCTCTACGGCGCAAATAGGACGCGCATTTGATACCGAAGTTATAAATCTCGGCTTTTCGGGAAACGCACGAATGGAAGAAATCATCGCCAAAGTGATGACGCAAATTGATGCTTGCTGCTACATTGTCGATTGCAACGCAAATATGGCAGCCGAAATGATTGCCGAACGAGCCGTGCCGTTTGTAAAACAACTGCGCGAAGCACGCAAAAACGTTCCAATAATTCTTGTTGAACGCACTCTTGCCGCAAACTCGTGGCTGAAAGCCGAAACAAAGCAAAAAATAAATGATGGCAATTTAGAATTAAAAAAATCGTACGAAAAATTACTATCCGAAGGATTTGAAAATATTTACTACGTATCCGAAAGAAATTTAACCGCCGACAGCAGCGAACACACAATCGACGGCGAACATTACACCGACACAGGATTTACCGAATACAGCAAATATCTGATACAAATTTTAGAAAAAGTGATAAGTCGTAAGTGATTTTAAGTCGTAAGTTGTAAGTTGTAAGTCGTAAGTCGTAAGGAAAAGAAGTTAAGAAGTTAAGAAGTTAAGGAAGTTATTAATCATTAATCATTAACCACTAATCATTAATAATTAATCATTAATAATTAATTCTCAATTCTCAATTGAATTTACTACCTTTGCGGCTTAATTAAAAATTATAAGCAATATGAGAAAAAATATCGTAGCAGGAAATTGGAAAATGAACACTACCGTAAATGAAGGTGTAAAATTAGTTTCCGAAATTATTGAAAAATCAAAAGATTTATCTAATGTTAAACTTATTGTAGCGCCGCCGTTTACGCACATTTTCAGCGTTGGCGAAAAACTGAAAGGAACTGACATTGGACTGTCGTCGCAAAATTGCGCAAGCGAAGCAAAAGGCGCATACACAGGCGAAGTTTCGGCTGAAATGCTTGCAAACATTGGCGTAGAATATGCAATTATCGGACATTCGGAACGCCGCGAATACTACAAAGAATGTAGCGAAACGCTTTTGAAAAAAGTTAAACTTGCGCTTGCAAACGGCATTGCGCCTATATTTTGCGTAGGCGAAAATCTTACCGAGCGCGAAGAAAATCGCCATTTCGACGTTGTAAAACAACAAATCGAAGAAGTTGTTTTTAATATTGATGAAAACGATTTTGAAAAAATAATTATAGCCTACGAGCCTGTGTGGGCAATAGGTACAGGCAAAACGGCAACTTCCGAACAGGCTCAGGAAATACACGCGCATATTCGTAAAGTTTTGTCGAATAAATTCGCAGAAAAAGCAGAAAACACATCAATACTTTACGGCGGAAGTTGCAAGCCGAGCAATGCAAAAGAAATATTTGCACAGCCTGATGTTGACGGCGGTTTAATTGGCGGCGCAGCGTTAAATGCAGATGATTTTATTGCGATAGCAAAATCGTTTTGAGAATGAAGAATGAAGAGTTAAGAATTAAGAATGACTAAATACGGAATTACTGAATACGGAATTACTGAATACTAAATACTGAATACCAAAATGGATTATTATGAAATAAACTTAACGTTGTCGCCGTTTTCAGCCGATATTTCGGAAATTGTTGTTGCTGAATTTGCCGATTTGGGATGCGATAGTTTTACCGATACCGAAAACGGGATAAACGCATATATTGCAAAAAATATTTTCGACGAAAACAAAATAAAAAGTGCTGTTGCAAACCTCGAAAACATTACAAAAATCAACTATTCGACAACCTATATCGAAAAGCAAAACTGGAATGTAATTTGGGAATCAAATTTTGAGCCTGTCGTTATTGGCGACTTGTGTACCATTCGCGCACCTTTTCATCATAATTTGCCAAAAACAAAATACGAAATTGTGATAATGCCGAAAATGTCGTTTGGCACGGGGCATCATGCTACAACTTACCTTGTTGCAGAGGCGTTGCTGAACATTGATGTTACAAATTTGCAAATTCTTGACATGGGTTGCGGAACAGGAATTTTGTCAATTCTTGCTGCAATGAGAAATGCTGCACACGTTGATGCTATTGATATTGACGAATGGGCTTACACAAATGCAATAGAAAATATACGCGAAAATAATACAGAAAAAAAAGTAAGTGTAATTCTCGGCGATGTTAAGCAGATAAACGGAAAATCGTATGATTTAATTCTTGCAAATATCAACAGAAATATAATTATTTCGGATATAAAATATTATGCACAATCGTTGAAAAACGGCGGAATACTTATAATTAGCGGAATACTCACCGAAGATATTAGCGCAATAGAAACCGAAGCGAAAAAATACAAGCTCAAAAAAATTGCAGAAAAAAACCGCGATAAGTGGGCGAGAGTCGTATTTGGTATTTAGTCGTTGGTATTTAGTCGTTGGTATTTAGCCGTTGGTATTTAGTCGTTGGTATTTAGTCGTTAGTATTTAGTCGTTGGTATTTAGTCGTTAGTATTTAGTCGTTGGTATTTAGTCGTTAGTATTTAGCCGTTGGTATTTAGTCGTTGGTATTTAGTCGTTGGTATTTAGTCGTTGGTATTTAGTCGTTGGTTAAGAATAAAGAGCCAAGAATCAAGACGTTTCAAATTTAGGTATATAGGTCAAAAATCAGGCTGTTTTTTTCGATAAAAATTTCAAAATAAAAAACGTTGCTCTAATTTTGCATCGTCAAGCGAAACGGAAACAGGCTCTGCTGGAGAGCAACCTGTCAGGTGGGGTGTAAAATATGTTGAATATGATTTAAAAATATTCGTTCAAAATTTATTTTAACCCTTATTTTTGTAAGTTCCCTTAGTAGCGAAGGAAACCACTCATAAATCACCCTTATTCATTTATTCTAAATACTTTAATAAGGGAATAAGGGGAAATAAATAAAATAAAATATGATGTTACTAAGGGTACTCATAAAAATAAGGGTAAAAAAAGAACGAACATTTACAGAAATAAACCCTTGATTTTTTACGCCCCACCTGTCAGGGTTAGTTTGACCGACCGACAGAAAAAGTCAAAGCAAAGGGGTTGTTTTTCAGCCTCTTTTGATATTTTTAAGATGGAGTTATGCCTTTAAAAACCCATCAATAAACCACTTGCGGTTTTCTTTTGACATTCCGTTATGGCAATTGTATTGTTGTCTGTCGCCTTTTTTTCCATTTTTTTGTTATCTACAAACCGCAATAAATGCACTTTTTTTATTCATACTCAAAGTTGATTTTGCATTCAAAACCTTTGAATGTCTGCAAAGGTAATAACAATCGGGCATACAGAACTTTTTAGCCTGATTTTTGACCTATAAGCCAAGAAATAAAAAATCATTTAACATTTACTAACTTCATAATTTCCAACTAAATACCAGATACGGAATACTGAGTACAGAATACCAAATACAGAATACTAAAGACCAACGACTAAATACTAAATACCTATTTCCGTTTTTCTTTAAGAAAGCAGCCTTCGCAGTCGTTGCAATCAATTTTTTGTTTGGTATTTTTGTTTAGTCGTTCCAATTCTTCTTGTTTTACGCATTTTATTCCGAGTTTTTGCATATTTTTATTTTTTCCTATTTCGGTTTCGGTGAATTTTCCATCTTTTTTAATCCAGATTTTTACCGACATCGCGGCAACGCAAAGCAACAATATTGCTGCAACAGGAATTAATATCACTAAAAATTTTTCCATTTATGTTTTGCTTTTAAAAATTCACATGAAATTTAAATCTAACGCCAAGTTTGTCCACATCGGGATTGTTGCGGTAGGACATTCGCCAAATCAAATCTACACGCAGCACTTTGAAAATATTATCAATGCCTGCGCTGCCTTCCATATAAGGTTTTTTGCCTAATTTGAACATTGCTATATCGCCGTTTTCGTTGGTTGGAAATTTGAAAAGCGATGTGTTATTTTCAGGCATATTTTTATCGCTGAGCCCGCCCCATAAGGCTTTGAATGTAAGCACTTCGCGCCATTTCAGTTTTTTGAGAAAAGGAATTCTATTGAACAAAAATCCTTGTAAATGATACGACAAATTAACCGATGCGTATTTATCGCTTACAAATTCAAAAAAATTCATCATATTATACGAATAATCGTGATAAGCGTAGGTTTGATTTGCATTGTGAATAAACAGCAGCGGAAATGATGCTGTGCCCCAAACTTTTCCTGCACGCAAATCGGTGTCGATATATCCGAAACTTGAAATCCAAATGCGTTTTCGTATCGAAAAATTTGTGTTTTGATAATTATAATCCGAGCCTAAAAAATTTTTGAAACCGATAGTGTGCCAGAGAGTTATAACAGGCTCTTTTTTTGTCATCGTTGCACGAAAATGTTTGTTTTGATAAAATTGCTCGTTTGGCGCAAAGCGTATCTGAAAATTTATTTCGCTTGTTTTTAATTTGTTGATTTGTTGCAAAATGCCGTTGTTGTCGTAATTCTCAAAAGCAAGCGTACCGGCAGGCTCTTGTTCCAAATGTGCGATGGCTGTCTGAAATCCCCAGCCGTTGCCGATTTCCAAATCGTATTGCAATCTGATATTTCGGCGATACACCATTTTATCAACATTTCCGCGATTAAACGACAGCAAAAAATTATCGCTCGTAGAATAACTTAATTCCTGTCCCAAAATTTTGGTATTATATTCATACGACAAAGCCAGCATATTCATTGGATATTCCCATTGGTGATATTTTTTCTTCGTAAACGAATATGTGAGCGAGCCGAGATATTTAAATTTTTCGTCTTTCGTACCGTAGGCTGCGTAAGTTTCGAAAAACAAATGGGGATGCAGTCGGGCATTGGTTTTTCCGCCTATGCGAAAACGGTGTCCTTCAACTTCGTTGTGGCTGTACATCGCATTTACGGGACCAAAATCAAATTTTTCAAATTCGATATATCCTGTCGAAAGCAACATCACTATGTTCATAAAATTTTTAAATTGTTTGACATTATTCAGAGTGTCAAGCATTTCGTAAATTCCCTGTTCGTTTTTATTTAGCGGCTCATGTCGTGCAAGTTGCCAAAATTCGTTGGTTTTCACATCAAAATCCGAAAGGCGAATTTTCTTTTCAATTCCTTTATAATCCTTGTCGGAACGAGGCGTGTCGAACACGAAATTTTTGTACATCACCGTTCGTTTTCCATAAATTCCCTGACTTTGCTCGAATATTCCGAAATCGAGCGAAAGTTCGTTTTTAGACAAAACCCAAGTATCGTCAATTTTA
Organism: Prevotellaceae bacterium; assembly: GCA_031289385.1. Taxonomy (GTDB): domain Bacteria; phylum Bacteroidota; class Bacteroidia; order Bacteroidales; family UBA932; genus JAIRKV01. The sequence continues at coordinate 9,039 of JAITPP010000249.1, forward strand.
TCAAACTCTTGCACTAACGATAAATCATCAATAAAATTCATGTTTATTTTTTTCAGAATTTTAAGATTTGCTTTTTTTACGGCATAAGTCGAATCGGTTGTTATATATATGTTTCCGAAAAATCCCCAGTCGGCAGAATTGTGCGGAAGAAATGTAACGTTGCTACATTTTTCGCCGTCGATTTCGACAGTATCGAGCAAATAAAATTTGTAAAAAGTGTTTGCGATATTCGACAGC
>JAITPP010000080.1 GCA_031289385.1 Prevotellaceae bacterium
ATTCCAAAATTATTATTAACTTTGTAACAATAAAAATAATACAAATTTAATAATAAAATATTATGAAAAAGAATGTGTACAATCTAATTATTTTAGATGAAAGCGGCTCAATGGAATCCATTAAAAGAGCCGCAGTAGATGGAGTAAATGAAACCATCCAGACAATTAAAAGCGCACAAACAAAATACAGCGAAATACAAAATCACTTTATTACGCTTGTTACGTTTAATTCCGAAAAACAAAATACATTGTATGATAACGTCCCGATAGCAGAGGCAAAACTTTTGCCAAAGGAAGATTTTCGTCCCGATTGTTGTACGCCTCTTTATGATGCAATGGGTACAAGCTTATGCAAACTCAGAAACCAATTACCCAAAAATGAGGATAACAATGTTCTTGTTACAATAATAACCGATGGAATGGAAAACGCATCACGAGAATATACAGGCAAAATGATTAAGCAACTGATAGATGAACTGAAAGCGCAAGGCTGGATATTTGCATATATCGGCGCTAATCAAGATGTGGAAAAAATGGCAGAGCAAATGGGCATCATAGGCAACACTTTGAGTTTTGAAGCGGACGACGATGGTGTTAAAGCCTTGTTTTTACTTAAAAATCAATCCCGCGATCGTTATTATAAAACTCTTGCCGATAATGATGTCGAAGCTATTGAAAAGATACAAGAGAATTTTTTTAAAGCAGACGAGGATGAAGAGAAAGAGGATGAGGATAATAAAAAATAGGATTTTTTAGAAGATATGTAAAAATTTTCATAAATTCTGTCTGTTTTAAGAATTATATTGTATAATAAAAACAGACTAATTGCAAAAGAAATTAAACGGTTACAATTTGTAACCGTTTAATATTATTAACTGCTGACGACAAAATGAAAATAACAAATATATCTAATACTCAACAAAACCCTTACGACTTACAAACTTACAACTTACAACTTACGACTTACAACTTATGACTAACATCTTGCGACTATTTTTTTATTTATTATCTTTGCACCCTAAAATTTATGAAAAATGAATAAATATAAACGATATTTGGTTACATCAGCCTTGCCTTATGCAAACGGTCCTGTGCATATCGGACACCTTGCAGGCGTTTACGTTCCTGCTGATGTTTACGTTCGCTATTTGCGCTCGAAAGGCGAAGATGTTATTTTCATTGGCGGAAGCGACGAACACGGCGTTCCAATTACCATCAAAGCCCGCAAAGAAGGCGTTACGCCTCAGGATATTGTTGATAAATATCATACAATTATAAAAAAATCGTTCGAAGATTTTGGTATTTCTTTTGATGTTTATTCGCGCACAAGTTCTAAAATTCATCACAAAACGGCAGCCGATTTTTTCAGAAAACTGTACGATAACGGCAAATTTATTGAAAAAACAAGCGAACAATATTACGACGAAGAAGCGCAGCAGTTTCTTGCCGACAGATACATTGTAGGCACGTGCCCGCATTGCGGCAACGAAGGCGCTTACGGCGACCAATGCGAAAAATGCGGCTCAACGCTAAGCCCGATGGAATTGAAAAATCCACAGTCGGCAATTAGCGGCAGCAAGCCCACATTACGCGAAACGTCGCACTGGTATTTGCCGCTCAACGATTACGAAAGCTTTTTTAAAGAATGGATTCTCGAAAATCATAAAGACTGGAAAACCAATGTTTACGGGCAATGCAAATCGTGGATAGACTTGGGATTGCAGCCCCGCGCCGTCAGTCGCGATTTGGATTGGGGCGTTCCCATTCCTGTTGATGGCGCAAAAGGAAAAGTTTTGTACGTTTGGTTTGATGCCCCTATCGGATACATTTCCAACACAATAGAACTTCTACCCGAAAATTGGGAAAAATACTGGAAAGACGAAGAAACCAAACTTGTACATTTTATCGGAAAAGACAATATCGTTTTTCACTGCATAGTTTTTCCAGCCATGCTTAAAGCCCACGGCGAATATATTTTACCCGATAATGTTCCTGCAAACGAATTTCTGAATCTCGAAGGCGATAAACTATCAACATCGCGCAATTGGGCTGTGTGGCTGCACGAATATCTCGAAGAGTTTAAAGATAAGCAAGATGTGTTGCGATATGTGCTTTGCGCAAACGCCCCCGAAACAAAAGACAACGACTTTACGTGGAAAGATTTCCAAACACGCAACAACAGCGAACTCGTTGCCATACTTGGAAACTTTGTAAACCGCGTACTCGTTCTCACCGAAAAATATTTCGACAATAAAGTTCCCGAAAGAAACGCCACAACCGATTACGACAACGAAACGATTGCCGAAATTCCCAAAATAAAACAGCAAATTGAAGAATCGCTTGACGCATACCGCTTTCGCGAAGCCCTGAAAGAAACAATGAATCTTGCACGTTTGGGCAATAAATATCTGGCAGATACCGAGCCTTGGAAAATTGCAAAAACTGATATGGCGCGAGTATCTACAATTCTCGAAATATCGTTGCAAATATGCGCAAATCTTACAATAGCAATAGAACCGTTTATGCCGTTTACAGCACAAAAACTACTGAAAATGCTTAATATGCCGCAACTTAAATGGAACTCGCTGGGAAAAACCGACTTGCTGAAAACAGGCGATACTCTTGGAAAAGCCGAATTATTGTTTGATAAAATAGAAGACGATATTATAAACCAACAAGTGCAAAAACTTTTGGATACGAAAAAAACAAACGAACTGAATAATTATAAGCCAAACGCCATAAAACCAAACATTTTGTTCGACGATTTTGCCAAAACCGATATTCGCGTAGGAACAGTTTTGGATTGCAAAAAAGTTCCGAAATCAGATAAACTTTTGCAATTCAAAATCAACGACGGCGCAGGCGAGCGCACAATACTTTCGGGCATTGCACAATCGTACCCGTCGCCCGAAGAATTGATAGGCACACAAGTATGTTTTATTGCAAATTTTGAACCGCGAAAAATACTCGGCACAATGAGCGAAGGAATGATACTTTCAGCCGAAGATGCCAATGGAAAATTAATTCTTATACGTCCAATAAACCAAGTAAAAGAGGGCGTTTCGGTGGGGTAGTTATAAAGTTCATAAAGTTTATAAAGTTTGTAAAGTTTGTAAAGTTCATAAAGTTATAAAGTTTGTAAAGTTCATAAAGTTATAAAGTTTGTAAAGTTCATAAAGTTCATAAAGTTCATAAAGTTGTAAAGTTCATAAAGTTATAAAGTTTGTAAAGTTCATAAAGTTATAAAGTTTGTAAAGTTTGTAAAGTTATAAAGTTTGTCAAGATTTTTTTAATAAAAACTTTGTGCCCTTCGCGCCTTTGTGGAATATTAAATTTTAAAATTCTTATCTACTGCGTGCGAGAACTTTCAATAATACGGATTTTTGTAAAATATTCGATAGTTTTTACAAAACTTATATACATATTTTATAAAAATAATAAGCAATTATGTTAAAATTAAAGCGAATTTAACACTTTTGAAAATGCCTGCCTTTTATTTATTGCTGTCTGATAATGAGTATTTTACAATATAAAACACTTTTGCTTATTAAAATTTTTTTTAGGATTTTTTCAGATACAAAAAAAATATTATACTTTTGTTGGATAATTTAAAATAAAATTAAAGTTCAATCTAATTAAAAAAAACAAAAAAAGTTATGAAGAAATTTTTATTTGCAGCCGTTGCGCTGTTTATCGTAAATGGTGCTTTTGCACAAATTAATTTTGGCGCTAAAGCCGGTGTTAACTTAGCTAACGTAACCGATGCTGATGATGCAAGCATGAAATTTGGTTTTCATGTTGGTGGTTTTGCTGAATTCGTTATCAACGAACGTATCAGTATTCAACCCGAACTTTTGTTCTCTACACAAGGAACAACTACTGACTATAAAGAGGCCGGAGTGTCAATTGATGCATCTCTGAATCTGAATTACATTAATGTTCCTGTATTATTAAAGGTTAATATTGCAGGCGGATTAAGTGCAGAAGTAGGTCCTCAAGTAGGTTTTTTGCTTTCGGCAAAATTGAAAGAAGAGGCAATGGGACTCAGTGCCACAGAAGATGTCAAAGATCAATTAAAAACTCTTGATGTTTCACTGCCAATAGGACTTAGCTACACGTTTGCTGAAAAATTTGTTGTTGGCGCTCGTTACGCTTTTGGCTTAACAAAAATCAGCAAAGAAGGCGATAGCAAAAGCAAAAACAGTGTTATTCAAATAAGTTTTGGGTATAAATTCTAATTTTAGAATTTTAGAAAATTTATAAGGCAGGATTTTTCCTGCCTTATTTTTTATTGCGGTATTATAGAATTGCATAAAGAAAAAACTCCGTTCGGACGAGGGACTTTTTCAATTACTAATAATTCTAAATTTGTGAATTTGTATTAGCCATTATTTTCAAAAATTTCCTTAGTGGCAAAGGCTCTCAAACCACCATTATTTTTAATATTTTTATAAGGAAAAAACGCTAAGAAAAATCTGATGCTATTAATGGCGCTCACAATAATACAGGTAAAAAAGAACAAATATTTGCAAAAACAAAATCCGTAGATAGCTACTACGCTTTTGTGAGTTGCAGTCCTAACAGACTGCCATATTGGCTTGGTATTATCATTTCTACCAACAGATAATCCATAACGTGTTTTTTTGTCATCTTTTATAATTTGTTTATTTTTCATCACTAAATACTATCACCCAAATACCAAATACTAACGACCAAACACTAACGACCAAATACTAACAACCAAATACTAACGACCAAATACTAACGACTAACGACCAACGACCAACGACTAAATACCAACGACTAACGACCAACGACTAAATACCAACGACCAACGACTAAATACCAACGACCAACTACTATTTAAAAAATTTATTTAGAAAAATTCTTATTTTAGAAAAATTATAATTATCTTTGCCGAATAAAATAAAAAATATGCAATCTGTTGAATCGATAAAAGCACTTTTTGTATCACGAAAAATGAAAACTACACTGCAACGTATTGCGGTGTATCAGGCTATGGAAACCTTAAAACACGCCTTTCCCGAAGATGTAATTAATGAAGTTCATAAAACACAGCCAACTATCACAATAGGAACAATTTACAATGTGCTGGAAAGTTTGGCTGAAAATAAACTTTTAACAAAAATAATGACTACCGACAGCAAAATGTATTTTGACATTCGGGTTGATGAACATCATCATTTGTACAGCCTTAACGACGGGCGCATCGAAGATTTTGACGATACTTTTCTTACCGAAATGATAAAAGATTATCTTCGCAAAAAAAGCCCTGATAATTTTGAATTGGAAAAAGTTCATGTTCAACTGATTGGCAATTTTAAAAATAAAATAGAATAAAACTTTAATTAATTTATATTACACGTTTAACTTTAAAAAAATTATTATGGAATCAGAAAAAAAATTAACAACACAATCAGGCGCACCTGTTGCCGACAATCAAAACATACAAACAGCCGGAGAACACGGACTTGCGCTGATGCAAAACGCTTGGATGATGGAAAAACTTGCTCATTTCAATCGCGAACGAATACCCGAACGCATTGTACATGCCAAAGGAACAGGCGCTTATGGCGAACTTACCATAACAGGCGACATTACAGCGTACACGAAAGCGGCAATTTTTAACGAAATCGGTAAAAAAACACCTGTTTTTCTTCGCTTTTCAACCGTTGCAGGCGAGCGCGGGGCAGCCGACACCGAACGTGATGTGCGCGGTTTTGCTATCAAATTTTACACCGAAGAAGGAAATTGGGATTTAGTGGGAAACAACACTCCCGTATTTTTTATACGCGATCCTCTGAAATTTCCCGATTTTATTCACACTCAAAAGCGCGACCCGCAAACAAATCTTCGCAGCAATACAGCCATGTGGGATTTTTGGGGACGAAGCCCCGAATCGCTACATCAGGTAATGATATTGATGAGCGACAGAGGTATTCCTGCCAATTTAAGGCAAATGCACGGTTTCGGAAGTCATACATTCAGTTTTATAAACAGCAAAAACGAACGGTTTTGGGTGAAATTTCATTTCAAATCGATGCAGGGAATTGCCAATATCACTAATGCCGAAGCAGAACAAATTGTTGGAAAAGACAGAGAGGCATCACAGCGCGATTTGTTTGAACATATCAAAGATGGCGATTTTCCCCGCTGGAAATTATGTGTGCAAATTATGACAGAATCGGAAGCAAAAACCTACCGTTTTAACGCTTTCGACCTTACCAAAGTTTGGAGTCAAAAAGATTATCCGCTTATAGAAGTGGGAATTATGGAGTTGAATCGCAATCCCGAAAATTATTTTGCCGAAGTCGAACAAGCCGCTTTTAGCCCTACACACGTAGTGCCGGGAATTAGTTGGTCACCTGATAAAATGCTGCAAGGCAGGCTTTTTGCTTATACCGATGCACAACGTTATCGCTTGGGCGTTAATTTTGAAAGTTTGCCGGTAAATGCAGCGCAATGTCCTGTGCATAATTATCATCGCGATGGTTTTATGCGTTTCGATGGCAATGGCGGCGCAGCAGTAAATTACGAACCCAATAGTTTTGACGGACCGGTTGAAGACAAGTCGCTTAACGAGCCGCCGTTGATTATTGAAGGCGACGCTTTTAATTATGATCATCGCAGCGATAAAGATTACTACACGCAGCCGGGCGATCTTTACAGATTAGTTCCCGAAGGTGAGAAAAAACGTATTGCATCGAACATAGCAGAGGCAATGGCAGGAGTTCCTAATGATATTGCTGTGAGAGCAATAGCGCGTTTTTATCAAGCCGACGAACGTTGCGGAACAGATATAGCCGCAAATTTAGGAATTGATATTGCTGAAATAAAAGAAGAAGCAAAACGCCAACAAGCAGAATAACAGCGAGTAAATAAATAAAAGAGTTAAGATTTTTGTTCTTAACTCTTTTTGTTTTTAAACTTTACGCGGTATGGTTTTGCGTAAAAATGCTGTCTCATTTTTTTTTGGCTTCTTTTGCTCTCCCCCGTTCGGACGAGATTCTATCTCGTTCGCACTATCATTGTAGGTTCAACCTACATTTATTTTGATATTTTCTTTGCAGTTTTTCTTTTTTTTACCGCAAAGTTGGCAAAGGTTTTTAGCAAAGAATGCAAAGGGCAAAACTTATTAAAATCACAGTTCAGACGATTTTGCAGGCTTTTGCCCGAAAGGGCAAGATTTTCATAACCGAAGGTAAGCGTCAGCGCAGCCTGCGGCATTACAACAGACAGAAGTAACTGCCTGAAAGGCAGGACTTTTTTGCAGGTAGAACCTGCGGATATAGCACGAACGAGATAGAATCTCGTCCGAATGGGGATATTGCCAATAAATTAAATTCGGTAGCCGTTTCAATTTGATGGTTTGCAATTTATTGTTTATTCAAAACTCATATAAATACTAAATACCGAATACAAAATTACTAAATACTGAATTACGGAATACGGAATTACGGAATACTAAGTAACAAAAAATAAATAAACTATAAAAGATTGTTTTCAAAAAAGCAAGCCGTTAGGTTTGCATCGCTCGGTAGAAAAATGAACCATCCTTCGTATTGCAACCGTCTGCTTTTGGTTGC
>JAITPP010000102.1 GCA_031289385.1 Prevotellaceae bacterium
CAAGAAATTATTGCAAGACGGGCATATTGACACCGTGATAGGCTTGCCTGCAAATCTATTCTTCTCAACCGGTATTCCTGTTTGTATCCTGGTATTGAAAAAATGTAAGAAGTACGATGATGTACTGTTTATTAATGCCGGAGAATACTTTGAGAAAGACAAACGTCAAAATCGCCTGCGTGATGGAGATATAGAAAAAATTGTAGAGACATACCAATATCGAAAACAGGAAGATACTCGGTACTCCCGTCGTGTTTCGATGGAAGAAATAGCTAAAAATGACTACAACTTAAATATTTCCCGCTACGTTAGTACCGCCAAGACTGAAGAGGTCATAGACCTAAAAGAGGTGCATGAAAAGTTAATGAAAATTGAGGATGAAATCAAAGATGCCGAAGAAAGGCATAATAAATTTCTTAAGGAGCTTGGTTTGCCTTTGATTACGAAAAAAGGCGAAGATGAGAGATGAAATTGACGATGCAATAAAGCATATTAAAAGACCAATAAGTACAAAAAACGATGTGTTTCTCGTACTGAGTTCTTTTAACTTATTGAACGCTGCCATAAAAAAAGAAGAGTATAAAGAATTTATTAGGTTTAAGCGAATTGCATTAAAATTCTATCGCTATTAACCATTATGTTATATATGTAGATATATAAAAATAGCTGTGTTAGGGATTAACATCAATTATAGCCGGCAAAATACCAAATTGATAATTTGCTCGAAAAAAAATATTTGCGTGTAAATCATGCACAAATAAAAAACCAAAGAGGTTTACACCAAACTGTAAACCTCTCTGTTTCAAGTAGCGCGATCCGGGATTGAACCGGAGACCTCATGATTATGAATCATGCGCTCTAACCAGCTGAGCTACCGCGCCTCCGTTATGAAAAAAAACTACTCTTCTCAATTTTGAGGATGCAAAAGTAACAAAATTTTACATCTCTGCAATAATTATTTTAAAATTATTGCCAAAATTAATTTGTTCGACGCTAAATCGGGTAGCCGTTATTTATTTTTCAACTTATTTATATCGCGTCTTTTTTTGCATATTCCGAAAATTCGCAACCAAATGTATCGGCTAAATAATTATCCATTTCGTCGGCTCTGAACGCCAGATTTGTTATATTTTCGCGAATTTCTTCGGCATATTTTTCGCACAGCAAATCGGAAATATGCAATCGGTACGAAATAAATATCTGATTATTTTCAATTCCCAACTGATACGGTGCGTTTATGCCTTCGAGTAAATATTTAAGCACGGGTTCTAAATCTTTTTTCGGCAAAATATTTATTGGCGATGTGCAGAATAAATATGCTCTGTCGTAAACAAACATTCGTATTTCCGAACTTCCTTTGTGAAATTTCCATGCTTCGTATCCTACACGTGCAAGTATGGGGTTTATTCCCATTGCATTTATTGCTCGTTCGCAAAATTCTGCCAAATCGGTAAGTTGGTGTTCTTTAAAAATACTTTCCGATAATTTTTCTCCACACGAGGGGCAATATTCTTCTTGTTGTGATATAATTGCCTCGCAACTACTGCATTGCACGTTGTATTGTGTTTTATCAACAGACGATATATCTTCAAAAACTTTATTCAAATTATCAACAGGAATACCGAATCCCATATTATCGGCATCGGTAATTTTGCGTGCTGTGATTGCTACAAGTTCGTCGTTTTCGTTGAACATTGGTCCTCCGCTGTTTCCGGGATTTACGGCAGCATCTGTTTGGATATAATATTTATTTTTTATCAGTTGTTTTGGCGACGATACTGTTCCTTCGGTTACCGTAAAAGGCATTCCGAAAGGGTATCCGGCTACGTTCAGTTTTTCTCCGATTTTAATATCTCCCGTTTTTGATATTTTTATTTCGGGAAGATGTGAAAAATCGTTTTCGGCTGCGAGTAGTGCTATGTCGAGTTCGGGATTGACGAAAATAACGTTTACCGCATAAAGATTTTTGTCGTTATCCTGAATTGCCATTTTTTTAAATCCTGCTACAACATGATAATTTGTTACAAATACATCGTGTTGTTTTATATAAAAGCAGCTTCCTGTGCCGCCTGCATGATTTACTTTGTAAATTGCTTTGAATATATTTTGATCCATTTTATTTATTTTTTATTTTATTAATTATAAAACAATTACATTATTTACTGAAAAAAGACATCATCTTTTTTAAGCCTTCTGAAATTTGTGATGCGTAGTTAGAAAAATCGGGTATAACAGCCAAGTCGCCGTTCATAATTTTATCCATTGCGGCGTATAAAATCGGTGCGGCTACGTTAAGTGGCTGTGCCGACGAGCGTTTCATTGCATCTACAACTACTGCGTTTACGTCATCCTGTAAATTGTTGTAATAATACATTTCGTAGAATTTATATGTAACCATCAGGCAAACATATAAATAATCTTCGCCTTTCAAGGCTGCGGTAACATTTTCGTATGCTTTTTCAAAATTATGCTGAATATTTTCGAGGTTCGAACGGCGTTTTGGTGGAATAAATGTTTCGACATAATATAAATCCTCAGCAAGTTTTTCTTTTGGCTTTGCTTGTAATTTTGCGATAAAATCTTTGCTTCGGGCTATAATTTCGGGAAGTGGATATTCATCGCTGTCGTGTTCGTAAACTGCTTTACTCAAATCGTTTAGCAACTGTCCTTGCGGATGTGCATAATACGAAATTTTGTACAGTGTTGATGCAATAATATTCCACGCATTTCCATATTGGCGATCGTTCTCGAACTGTTTTACATTATCAAAACATTCTTTGCAACTTTGTTGAATTGCATCGTAAACTTCGTCAACGGTTTTTGCATCGTAAGGTGTAACTTTTGGCTCGTAAATTCGTTCGGCAGCAAATTTTGTTACATATTCATCATCGTATTTGTCGCCTGTAACGCAAATTTCGTCAAAAACATAGTAAATTTTCCAAGGATTTGCAAGCTCAATAGGGCATGAATATTCAAATCTGAGTTTGCCATCGTTCAACACAATCTGAGCCAGATTGAGGTTATTAAAATTAAGACTTGATATTTGTCGCAACAATGGTGTAACATTTTTTTGCGGCAACGACAAAAACGGTGCTGTAATTTTAAGTTGTCCATCTTCCAATTTAACATTCACGACTATTGAGCCGTGCGGAATATTAAATTCTGTACCGTTAGAATTCCCATATTTTTTGCGGAATTCCGGATTTGCATAATTCAAAAATTCTTCAAACGCTTTGTAATAATTGCCGCTTTCAAAAGCACCTATGCTTTCATCCCATGCGTCAACATTCATTTTACTTGCCGTAGAAGGGATTGTTGATACGTTAAACGTTAAGGTTTGTTTCATAATTAATTCATTAATTAGTTAATTTAAATTTAATTGGCAAAGATAAATAATTATTTATTATAACAATTATTTTTATCATTATAATACTATTACGATTTTATCAATAAAGCAATAACTGACTGATACTACGGCATTTTCAATTAATTACTGTTGATAATATTTGTAATATTAATGTGTTTTGCAATAAATAAAAATCGGCAATACAAAAAACTGTACTGCCGATTTAAATTGTTCAGGTATTATTTTATGGTTCTATAACAATTACGTGATTTACAAAACCTGTCGGTTCGTAGGTAACCCACATTACTACGCTTTCGTCTTTGTTTACAGCAGAAACATAACCTGCATTTGTGCCAATATCTATACCATATTTAGTTTGTACCCAAGCTTTAAATTCTGACTTTTGTCCGTTTTCATATACATACGGATTTTTGTCGCCTACGGCAGGATATTGATTGGGAGAAGCATAGAAAAGCGTACCGTTATCGGTAACAAAAGTAGCGATAGCATCTATTTCTCCCGATACTTTGGTTAAAGTTCCCGTTTCCATATTGTAAGCGTAAGGAGTATATTCATGATTACCATACGATCCAACTGGTAATTTATTAATTACGCCACATGAGTATTTTCCATCCAGACTTAATCCTGTCGAAGTTTGAGGTTTCGGGTATTTTGTAATATCAGTGTACATGCCGTCAAATTCAGTTGTAATTTCTTCGGGTGCTATTTCACTAAATTTATAAGTATTGCCGTCAAGCGTCCATTTGCAGGCAACCCATATATTTCCATAATTCATAATACGTCCTACGATGTATTTTCCATCGCCTGAAATCAAATCGGGTACAACTCCGAGATAATCACCACCGGTGCTGGTAATCCACGTCGCTGGTTTTGGCAATTGTGTTTCATCAGTACCGTTTTTCACCAATATCGGAATATAATCAAGTCCTGTTACCGAAATTTTAACGGTTGTTGTTCCGTCAGCAGTTACACCTTTTGCAAAAGGAATGCCGTTATTGGATACTCCGCTCAATGAAAACAAGTCTTCGGATCTTAGTTGAGGATTGTCTGCAAAAGGATAAACAGGCGCAGTGTAATTAACATTGCTTATTTTTTCAATGTCGAATACAATTCCTGTTTGATTCCATTCGCCTGCGGCATAACGTCCGTTATTTGAAAGATGTTCGAGCGGTACTCCATCCAAATCAAGCGTATATACTTTCGGAGTTCCGTGATCTTGCAAAATTTGAATTTCGGCGAGACTTTCGGGTTTGTCGGTATTTACAACGGTTATAATACCTTCACGATTAGTTAATAAGCGTGATGGCTGTGCGGTTACAATAAGATTGTTTCCTTGCTTTTGGGCAGTTATCCAATCTAAATTGTTTACAACCTCCCAATTTGTAACATTTTTAACTTCAACAGTTTGGGAAGTTTCTGCTTTGGATGTAAAATGCAGAGATGATTCAGTCAATTCCATTTCAGGATTGACGGGATTCTCTGAGCCATCGCATGATAACGAAAATAATGCAACAACTGTTAATGTTGCAGTATTCAAAAAGACTTTACTTAATTTTTTCATTAATTAGATTTTATTTAATTGTTATTTAATTGTTATTTAATTAGTTCATTTACAAACAACAAACCTAATAAAGGCAGTGTTTTGCCTTGCAAATATAGTTACTTATTTTTATTATTTTAAATAAAATGATTTAAATATTAACCGAATTTATTGCGTTTCGGGTTCTTTAACAAAAATTAATCAACAATTAATCAACAATTAATTAACAATTAATTAACAATTAATAATTAGTAATTAACAATTAATAATTACGATAGTTGCTGTATATTAAGTTTTTGAGATTAAAAAAACTTCTAACTTCTTGTTTCTTGCCTTTTGTTTCTTGTTTCTTGTTTCTAACTTTTTATTATTGCCATTTTTTTGCCTTTATGTAAAATTATTTCTATTTCATCGTTTGGGTTTGCGGCGTTTGCATCGGTTAGCGCAGTTCCGTTGTGCATGACGATTGAATATCCGCGTTTTAAAATGTTTTGGGGATTGTTTAATTCGATGTTTGTTTGATACGAAGATAATTTATTTTTCAATTCTCTGAAACGCAATGTGAGCAAGGGTTTCATTTGTTGTGAAAAAAAGTTTTTTATGAAATATTTATCTTGTTCTATTTTTATTGATGCTGTATTTTTTAGTTGTATCGCCATATTTTGCAATTCGTAACTTTTAATTTGCAATTGTTCGCGAGTAAGATATATCAGTTGTTCGGCAATTTCATCAATATAAACATCTTGTTGGGCAATGCAATCAATAAGAAATTCGGCGGCGGCGGTTGGCGTTTTCGTCATTGTATTTGCCACCAAATCTACAACGCTCACATCTTTATCGTGTCCTATTCCGGTAATAACAGGAATGGGAATTTGCGCAATGCACGAGGCAATTTGATAGCCGTCGAAACAAGCCAAATCGCTTATCGAACCGCCGCCTCTGATTATTACCAAAACATCAAAATCATTTATCTGTTTATACACGTCGTCGATTGCTGTAATTATGGATGTTTCGGCTTCTTTGCCTTGCATTAGGGCGGCAAAAAGCGTTGTTGTGAAATTGTAATTGTGTCCGCTGTTGTACAGTTGGTTTATAAAATCGCGATAACCGGCTGCCGTTTCCGAAGATATTATTGCAATTCGCAAAGGCAAGATGGGAATGGACAGACTTCTGTTCATCTCGAAAATCCCGTCGTCGATTAATTTTTTTATTGTCCGTTTTCGTTGCAATTCAATTTCGCTAACGGTATATGAGGGGTCAATATCAATAATATTTAAACTCAATCCGTAAAGTTCGTGATATTGTATTTGCACGGTTACCGAAATTTTCATTCCAACGTCAAGAGTAACGCCTGTTTCGGTTTCAAAATAAGGTTTCAACATTCGGTAGGTGTATGCCCAAATTGTTGCGCTTACTTTTGCTTTTGGTATAGTCGAATTTTCGTTGTGTTCAACAAGTTCGATGTAGCAATGCCCCGAAGCGTTTGTTTTTATTTCGTTGATGTCGGCAATAACCTGATAACTTGATGGCAATGCCGATTTCAATTTTTCTTTTATCAACGTTTGCAATTCGAGTAAACTTATGGTGTTTTTGTTCGACATTTTATTCATTTTTGTTTCAATTTAATATAATTTCTTCTATAATATATTCGCCGTATTTTTCGTTTATAAGTTTTATTATTGTGCTGCGATTCATCGATAATTCGTTGCGCACGACAGCCGAATTTAGATAAATAAATAATTTTCGTCCCTGTATATATTTTTTTGTAACATGCGCAAGAACAGTATCTCCAACAACTTCGTTAAATATTTTTATCATGCGATATTTTTTAAAACCATCTTCCAATCCAAGTTGTTTGACGTACAATTTTATGGCTTTCTCAATTTTTTCGGGATTAATTCGTTCCATTATTTTATTCGATTTTTGTGATTTTTCCGTCATCAACATTAAACAGCGAGAACGGATTTTTTTGTTGTTCAAGAATTTTATCCAAGCGGGTTTTATTGCTGTCGGTAAGAAATATCTGTCCGAAATCGTCGCCTGCAACAAGCGAAATCAAATGCTGCACACGATGCAAATCCAACTTGTCGAAAATATCGTCGAGAAGCAGTATCGGCGCAATGCCTGTTTGTTGTTTGAAAAAATTGAATTGTGTGAGTTTCAGCGCAATCAGAAATGTTTTTTGCTGTCCCTGCGAGCCTATTTTTTTGATATGATAATTGTTCATTCGCATTATTACATCGTCGCGATGAACGCCTGTTGTTGTATGCTGCATTATACAATCTTTTTCAAACGAGCGTTCGAGCAGCGTTATAAAATTTTCGTCGTTTAAATCTGATTTATATGTAAGCGAAACATTCTCGTTTTCGTTTGAAACATTGGCATAAACTTGTGTGAAATAAGGCTGTATTTCTTCGATAAACTGTTTGCGTTTTGCATAAATTACTTGCGCATATTCGTTTAATTGTTCGTTTAAAACGGTTATTATATCGTTTTTTTCTCGTATTTGTTTCAGCAATTTATTTCGCTGCATCAATATTCGATTGTATTTTATAAGATTTTCGAGATAAATTTTGTCGAGTTGCGACATAACGCTGTTGATATATCGGCGTCGCTCGTCGCCCGAATCGTTTATCAGCGCAATGTCCGTAGGCGAAATCATCACGATTGGAATTAATCCCAAATGCTCTGCAAAACGAGTATATTGTTTGTCGTTGCGTTTAAATATTTTTTCGCCGTTTTGCACTCCGCAATATATTTTTTCGTCCCTGTCGTTACGCACAAAATTACCGTTTACGATAAAATAATTTTCGCTGTGGCGGATATTTTGTCTGTCGGTATTGTTGAAAAAACTTTTTGTCAATGATAAATAGTGTATGGCATCAAGCAAGTTTGTTTTTCCTGCGCCGTTGTTGCCCACAAAGCAATTCAGGTTTTGCGAAAACAGCAAATCGGCATGCTCGATATTTTTGAAATTAGTTATTGTTATTTGCTTTAAATACATCAGTATTATCTTAATTTATTTTGCAAAGATAAGAAAATAATGATTAATTTTTAGCGGTTAGATATTAATTCTTAGCGGTTAGTGATTAATGATTAGTGGTTAATGATTAGTGGTTAATTAAGAGTTTAAATTTGGTTTTATAATCCGAAGGACTTAAATGTGGTATGCAGCACAGCGGAATGTTGGGATAAAGAACGTAAGCAAAAAAGAGTGCGGAGCACAAAAGATATTGAGAATTGCAACCGCCCATCCGCACGACTTGAAGAATGTAGAAGTTAAGAAATGTAGGAATGTAGAAATGAAAAACAATTATGAATTACGAAACTAAAATTCAATTACGAATTACGAAATTAAAAATTACGAAACTAAAAACAATTACAAATCCCGCGCCCTGAAAGGGCAACTTAATTCAGCGTAGGGCAACACCCTACGAAAAAAAACGCAATAAAAAAAGTGCGGAGCACAAAAGATATTGAGAATTGCAAACGCCCATCCGCACGACTTGAAGAATGTAGAAGTT
>JAITPP010000123.1 GCA_031289385.1 Prevotellaceae bacterium
TGAGATATTACGGGTTTTTATATCTATCAGTTCGTAAAATTTATCTTTAACCACCAAAATATCAGCAGTATCGTTTTGTTTTTCCTCAAAAGGATTTTCGATACTCCATTTGTCAGTAGCATTTTTGCCACGACTTAACAGAAACAAAACTGTTGGTGAATTAAATAATTCTTGGCGTGCATCAAAGCCGATTATATCTGGATTTTTGCTGTACAAGTCATTCAGATATTCGTATTGACGAAATGTGTGCTTGGGAAATTGCTTTTTGATAGCAGCATAAACGTGTTTATCGAATGGCTCGCCTGCGGCGTGTCCCGACAAAGTGCCTGAAAGCGGCTTTGGAACAGAAGACCCTTTTACGTTTTGTATCAAATTGGTATAATTGACTATCATAAATTTATGAGTTGATTTACTGTATAATTGATTTTGTTTAATACTGTATCTTCTTTTGAATCAATATATTGAGTGGTTAAATTAGTTATTGTATTGTGCAACTCCACCTCATTGGAATTATCCCAATTAATCGGTCTAAATGGAATACTTGAAATTGGTTTTTCGGAAAATTCCACGATATTTCCTTTCACAATTCCATTACATTTTAACCAATCGAAAATGAACTGGTTATTTAGATATGCCACAATATACTCCAAACTTTCCTTTGTTTTTGGCTTTCTGAAAATTGCAGTTACATCTTGTGTGGGGTACACTTTCTTATCAACTAATGAAAAACGGAAATAATTTTTATTTGAAATTCGCTCTTTACAAGGCACAAAAATTCGTTTTTCATCTTTACTAAACAGATTGAAATTCCGCAAAAACACCCATTCCCAAAAATTTATTTTTCGGTTATATTGATAGCGATTTTCTAAATCTTGCTTGAACAGCAAAAAATGCTTGTAAAAATGCGGATATTTTTCTTGCACTTCTTCTGTCGGCAATCCTTCGGGAATATAAATATATGGAGTGTATTTATTTGGATAATAAGGATTTAAGTCTTTGGCTTTAATCACTTTAATAATCGCCTGTTTTTCAAATTCATTCAGCGGGTCGCCATTTACCTGAAATGCTTTATCCAAACCGCTAACTAATCCGTTTCCAATATCACAAAATTCACCAATCGTATGAAATTCTTGTTTTGTTTCTTCCTCATCAAACATTGCTAATAAATTGTTTGTTTGCTGTGCTTTACGACAATTATTCTCAAAAATCTGTAATTCTTTTTGAATTTCGGCAGTTTGTAAAATCCAACGTTCATTTTGTTTGAATTGAGGTATGTCTATAAAATCAACATCCGGAAAAGATTGCTTTGCTTTGAGTTTATTAAGAATGTCAAGTGTTAATTTTTGATTTACATAATACTTTGCAACTTTGATTTTATCTGCTTTTTTCTTGCCCTTAATATATTTAAAAATAACAGTTGAAACTGTAACTTTATCAAAAATAGGTGTTTCGTTAAAATGATATATTTCTTCAAAAAATCCATTCACAACCATATAATTGCGCAATGAAACAGAATGCGTTGTATTCATCCAATATTCAGGGCAAATGAAAATCAGTTGTCCGTTATCGTTCAGTAATTCAATAGATTTCAAAATAAAAATATAGAGATAATCGCACAACGAATTGCAATATTTATTCCAAAGCGGGTTATTTGTCAATTCCTGTTTCAAATTTTCCTCTAAATTTTTCCAACGGATATAAGGGGGGTTTCCTATGATTAAGTCGTATTTCTCTTTTATATTGGCTGTTACAAAACTTTCGTAGCGAACATTTGAAAAATCACGAGCCAAATCATTGTCAATTTCATAAGCCGTAACATCATTAAATCCTTTTTGTTGCAATAAATCAAGAAAGACACCTTGCCCACAACTCGGCTCCAAAATTTTTGAATCAGGCACAATATCAGCCAGACCAATCATGAAATCGGCAACCATTTCGGGCGTAAAATACTGCCCGAACTTGTTTTTAATCTGTTGTTTGCCTGACTTTTTCATTAAAAATACTTTTGTAAATTGACATATTATTGTTGTTTTTATTGATGCAGTGTAAAATTTTAAATTATTTTGCATATAGCAAAATAATTTTCAGCATATATTTACAATAATTCCAAAATTCTTTAACCGCACATTCAAGTTACCAATGCAACTTTTTTATTTTGCAAAATTAGTAAAACTTTTTCGTTTGGTGTTAAAAATCCCAATTTTTTTCTTGGTCTATTGTTAATTTTATTTTGTACGAGGTCAATGTATTGATTATCAATGTTTTCAAAGTTTAGGCAGCGCAATATTGGAGTGGCTTCACTTATGGCGACTGTATTGCCGCAGGTGTAGAAAATGTTTCGGCAACGAATATTGTTTTTTATCCCAATCCTGCAATTACGGAGTTGAGAATAGAAAGTGGAAACTTGAAAGTGGGGGACAAAATTGAAATTTATGATGTAACGGTCAAACTGCAATCATTCTCAATAGTCAATTCTCCGCTGTCAATTATTGATGTTTCCTCGCTGTCATCAGGTGTTTATTTTGTAAAAATCGGCAACTCAAACGGCAAATTTATAAAGAAATAAAATTTTTTCTGATTAAAGGTAACACGTTTTTCAAAAACGTGTTACCTTTGTTCGTACCCAAATGAAACCGTACCGATTGAAAAACGGCGTGAGCAGGTGTGGATGAGGGCTGAAAGTGTTTGTTGCGCAACCGATACTATAAATCTTGCTAAACGTGAGATATTTTTTGGCAAAAAAAATATTTTTCCCCTATTTTGATTTTGACGGCCAAAGAATCTGTTAATAGAGTGCTTGACGCTGTGAAATTTATGCACAACGCTTAATTTTATTCCCTCACAAAATCTACAACCGCTTTTATTAAGCCGTTTGCAAGTGGCAAATTTGGGTTTGTGTATGTGCTAATTTGTGCGGTCTGTTCTGTCGTTTCGCAGGTTTTTAAAACGTGATTCATATTTTTAATTTTGCAAAGAATTGAATTTTTATTTGCAGAATATAATAAATCAGCGTGATTTTCAGATACTTGAATATCTGTTGTGCCTTGAATAATCAAAATTGGGATAAAAAGTTTTTGAATTTCTGCCTGCGGATTATATTTTATCCACGAAATCATATAAGGCTGCACAGACGGGCGGAAAAGCGCGTAAAGCATTGTCGGCACGTTTTCAACAGTTTTTTCTATTTTCAAACTGTCTAAGATTGGAAAAACCAAATCTTGAACTGCTTGCGGTTGAGCCAAAATTTGCTCTTTTATAATTTCGTCAGCAGGCAATGCCGTTCCTGAAATAGAGATATATTTTGCAATTTTCGGGTTATTTTCGGAGGCGATTAAGCCAATCAGCGCGCCCTCGCTGTGTACTACGACAATGATTTTCGTAAAACGCTTATCGGTTGCCAATGTGTCAATCCACGCCCGTAAGTCGTTGATATAGTGTTCAAAACGCAAATTTTTCTCTTTCAAACCCGCTTTTGCGCTCTCTGCAATTCCGCGTTTGTCGAAACGCAAAGTCGCAATATCATATTTCAACAAACTGTCTGCCAACATTTTAAATGCGTTTGTTTGCATTTGTGGTTGATTGCAATTTCTGTCGGTTGCGCCAGAGCCTGCAACAAGCAGCACCAACGGCATTTTCACGCTGTTTTGCGGAACTGCAAGAGTGCCGAAAATATCGCCCGAAGTTGTGTGCAAAACAAAATTTTCCTCCTGCGCAAAAAGCAAAGACGAAAAAAGTAATAAAATTGAAATTAAAGTGTTTCTCATCCTTTATCTATTTGATTATTAACAGTTTGTAGCAGTTCATCGCGATTTTCGCAACTGAAAACATATTTTTTGCCGTTTTTTAAT
>JAITPP010000212.1 GCA_031289385.1 Prevotellaceae bacterium
GCCGGCGATGTTACAAACATTCCATATAAACAAATTATGATTTCTATGGGCGAGGGTGCAAAAGCCGCATTAAGTGCTTTTGAAGATAATATGAGAAATTAATGTGAAAATAGTGGTTAATGGTTAGTGATTAATGGTTAGTGATTAATGATTAATACGACCAGCGACTAAATACGGAATACAGAATACGGAATACTAAATAAATTATTATATGAAATTTTATAAATATCAGGCATTAGGTAACGATTTTATTTTAATTGATAACCGACAAAAAACATTCGACACAAATCCCGAATACGTTGCATTTTTGTGTAATCGCCATTTTGGAATTGGCGCAGATGGATTGATGCTTATCGAAAATTGCGATGCAACGGATTTTAAAATGCAGTTTTTCAATTCTGACGGAACTGCGGCGACAATGTGCGGAAACGGCTCAAGATGTATTGTTGCTTTTGCCCATAAACTTGGTATTTTCGAAAACAAAGTAACGTTTACAAGCGGTGCAGGTAAACATTTCGGCGAAGTGCTATCGCGCAACGAAAATACTCTCGACATAAAAGTAAAAATTACCGATGTAAATAAAATTGTTCGTGGCGACGGATATTATTTTTTAAATACGGGAGTTCCTCACTGCGTGATTTTTGTTGAAAACATTAATTCTGTTGATGTAAACGCCGAAGGTAAAAAGTGGCGATACAATCCGATTTTTCCAGATGGCGCAAATGTAAATTTTGTAGAAATATGCGATAACGGAAAATTAAAAATTGTAACTTTCGAGCGCGGAGTAGAAGCCGAAACGCTTGCATGCGGCACAGGAGCAACAGCAGCGGCTATCGCAGTTTTTGACAAATTGCAAAACGGCGTTACAAATTTTGAAATTCAAGCAAAAGGCGGAATATTAAAAATATCATTTGACGTTGATAAATTTCAAAAAGATTTATTTGTAGATATTTGGCTGCAAGGCGCAACTACATTGGTGTTTGAAGGGGAGATTTAGTAAAATTGGTATTTGGTCGTTAGTATTTAGTCGTTGGTCATTAGTCGTTGGTCATTAGTCGTTGGTATTCCGTAATTCGTAATTGTTTTTCATTCTTACATTTCTTAATTTCTTAATTTCTACATTTCTTAATTTCTACATTTTTCAAGCACTTTTTTGTTTGCGTTTTTTTCATAGGGCGTTGCCCTACGCTGAAATAAATTGCCTTGCAGGGCGGGCTGGTCGTTCGTAATTTTAGTAATTCGTAATTGATTTTTATCTGCGAAAATCTGTCGTATCTGCGTGTTTATATCAATTATGAATTACAAAAATCCTTCGTTCGGTGTAGCGTCTTTCTTTCGCTACGTCGCAGATAAAATGAAAACTACTGTTTTCCATATTATTATTTGCAAGCGTGGACGCTTGTTTTTAGCGCGACATAGCGTGGACGCTATGCCGAACTACTGATTTTTATTTTTTCTTTGTGATAGTGTATTTTCTACATCTTGGTATCTTTGTGCTAATGCTGTTTTAATAAATTTTATAGAGTGGGATTCTTTTATATTTTCCCCGTATGCTTCTCTTATTACATTCACTCCTCCTGTTGTTCTAAAGTCTTTACCTTGCATAAATAATACACCTTCGGCGGTTTTCTCTGCTACTACGCCTCCAACAACTCCTCCTAAAGCCTTACCAACATAACCTGCTGTTTCTGCTATTTTTTCTTTCACATATTCATTATTGATAATAGGATTATTGATAAAATCATTATTTACATATTCGTTAGCTGTCAAACTACTTACAGTATTTTGTAACCCTGTTAGAAAATCATTAGCAGATGAAACATTAATAACCTGCCCTTTATATGTGTTGTTATAGTTAGTTTCGGCTATTACCTTATTAGTTTCGGCTGATACTCCTGCCGCATTAAAGGTATAAGCCGTTAATCCGTGTGTTACTGCCGCTTCTGCCGCAAGTCTTCCACCCAAAGAATGTCCTGTTAATTGTATATCATCTGTGTTTATTTTGCCATCAAGTATTAATTTTCTGGTTATTTCTAATGCTGCTTGTGTTTGCTTATCTAAATTGGTAACTGCGCCTTTCGCATCAGATTTAACATCTTTCAATAATTCTCTGTCAAATTCAGTTCCTCTAAAAGCAAGCACATATTTTCCATCTTTATAAAGTAATGCACACTGAAATCCGTAATCATTGTCATTAGCTTTATCAATGATTGAGGATAATGTTGGGCTAACATTTCTATCAACTTCATTCCATCCTTCGGGAAGTCCTGCTTCTATTGCATCACTATCTTTATAAGAATATTGAGCCATACCTGCCATATCGGTAAAAGTACTGTAAACTTTTTCTTGATATTCTAAATCATTGTCAGACATATTTTTTATCCTATTTAGCCATTCGGCTTTACTTTCTATGCGTTTATCTAAAATATCTATTTCACGATTGATTTCATTTAATCTAATACTAACTTTCTGGGGGCAACCTGTTTGTGAACATTGTTTTAATAATTCTTTTGCCTCTTCGCTCAATGTTTTTCTTTTAGATTTCATCGCTTCAAAATTAAATTCCTTTTTATCTTGCTGCGAAGACGCACAATCTTCAAGTTCTTTTAGTTCTTGCTCAAGTTCTTGTATTTCTCGTTTCAATTTTTCTTCTTGTGTTTCTGTTTGAGCAGCAATACTAAACGAACTTAATAATAGCACTAAAATTATAATCTTTTTCATGTTTTTGAGTATTAATGATATTATTTATTTTTTTGCTGTTGCACATTCAGGGCACGCTTTTAAGGCAGCCGCTTTTTTCGCTTTTAAGTCATCTAATTGTTTTTTAAGATTTTCTAAATTTTTCAAATTTTTCAAGTCTTCTTCTATCTTTTCTTTTTCTTTTTTTTCTTCTTTTATTTTGTTTTCATAATTTTGAGCAGCAGCATTAGCATTAATAACATTATTAGAATTAGTAGCTTGTCTTGCTGCCTTATTTATGTTTTCAATACTGTTTTCAACAATGCGTTTTCCCGTTTGTAAGGCGGTCAATTCCTCTT
>JAITPP010000239.1 GCA_031289385.1 Prevotellaceae bacterium
AATCTTTATAGTATTATTGTTGCTTTTTCATACAAATTTGAGAAACAATTTTGGCGTAATCTAAATTTTGTGCCGTGATTATGTCCTGTGCGAGCATCAAAATCAGCCAAAATATTGTCATTTTCAATTTCTTGCAAAAATTTTTCAAAACTAAATTTTTGTAACATCAAAACTTTACTGTATTTGTAAAATTCTTTTCCGTCTTCTTTTTTCACTTCTGCTTGAACATAAAAACAGTTCAACAATTTTGTTCCTGCTTTACTTGCCAAATCATCAAAACCCCAATATGGCTGCGGGTTAAGTTCTTTCAAACCAATATTTTTTTGAACTTGTTGTAACCACTCTTTGTTTGCCTCTGAAACTTTTTTATAATCAAATGAAACTATTACTTTCTTATTTTCTCTGTCAATTTTCAAAGAAAATCCACGATTTGTGTGATTACCACCAAATGTTTGGCGAAAACTCATTTCGGTTTCAGGGTATTTTATTCCTGCTTCTTGATGCTTCCAACCATAACAGGGCAAAAGAAGTTGAGGAACAAATTTAACTGCTCTTGGCGAAGGCTCTGTATGAAATAATGTTGTCAGCGAGGAAGTATTAAGTCGTTGTGCTTTCAATTCCCATTCGGCAGCATTTGGAATTGGTAAATTGTTTTCCTCAATTCCCAACAAATCTTCAAGCGTATTGCCAATGCCGCCGGCATTACCTTTTCGAGCATTTTCTATCCAACCCATTTGGGCAATCTTTTTGAACTCACTAATAAGATTTTCTTTTGTGTATAATTTCATTTTAATCAAATAATTTAGGGGTATGTATTTTTAATAACTCACTCTGTATTTTGTTTTTAGCAATTCTTTCTTCTGCCATTTTGCAATAATCGGGCGAAAGTTCAATGCCGATATAATTTCTTTTCAATCCCATTGCCACGATTGCAGTTGTTCCACTTCCCATAAACGGGTCTAAAACAGTTTGTGCATTTGTTGAGCCAATAATTCTGTCAATTAAGGCAACAGGAAAAGGCGCGGGGTGTCCGTTTTTCATTTCTTGTGTAAATTCCCAAACATCGCCAACACCATTTGATTTTGGAATAAGTTTAAAATCAGGTTTGGCAATTAAATAAATAACTTCGTAAGTTGGTAAAAAATAGCCGGGATTAAAATTTATTCCGCCTTTTCGCCGCCAAATTATGATTTGTCGTACAGGAAAACCATTTACAATATCTTGTCTATCTTGTAATAATCCGTCTTGAACACGCCATTTATGATTATAAAAAATTGCACCATCATTTTTTATCAATCTAAACATTTCAGTTAAACATTTTCTTTGCCATTTTACATATTTTTCGTGCGGCATATTATCGTCATAATGGCTGTATCCGTTTTGTAAAGCAGCATTTGCCCATTTGCCGCTTGTCGTACAAGGTTTCATTCCGTTACCGGTAGAATTTTTTAGATTGTACGGTGGTGAGGTAACAATTAAATCAATGCTTTCATCTGGCATTTCTTTCATTGCTGGCAAACAATCGGCACAAATTATCTTATTTAAATAATTGTAAATCTTTGGAATATCAGGTAATTGCTCTTCTATCTGCACAAATTGTTCGTTCTCCTTTTCAAAGTGAGAACGGATA
Organism: Prevotellaceae bacterium; assembly: GCA_031289385.1. Taxonomy (GTDB): domain Bacteria; phylum Bacteroidota; class Bacteroidia; order Bacteroidales; family UBA932; genus JAIRKV01. The sequence continues at coordinate 1,631 of JAITPP010000239.1, forward strand.
ATCTGTTCTGTAATTCTTTCGTTTGCCATATTAATTTTCTGTTTTTGCTGAGTTAATCAACATCTATTTAGTTTAAAATTATTTTCATATTCAACCCGCAAAGTTATTAATTTTTATCGAAAAAATTAATTTATTTTTCTAATTGAATTTTCACTCTGATTTTTCGTAATTCACACATATTTTATCCTTAATTTTTAATTTACAAAGATAACGCTTATTCTAAAATCAAACATAATTTTTTGAATAAAAATTATTTAATATGAAAATGAATTACAACAGAATATCATTTATTTAGTTACAAATTGAAAATTTTCATGTAACTTTGTGCCGATATTTTATATCGAAAGTGAAAATATATTGTAAATTAAATATTTAATAAAACATAATAACAAAAAAATGTCGCAAACAACAGAAAATAAAAAAGTGAGAGTGCGTTTTGCACCAAGTCCAACAGGACCCTTACATATCGGCGGTGTGCGTACGGCTTTGTTCAATTATCTTTTTGCAAAACAAAACGGCGGTGATTTTATTTTACGAATTGAAGATACCGATTCGGCGCGTTTTGTGCAAGGTGCTGAGGAATACATTATTGAGTCGCTTACGTGGCTCGGATTGAAATTTGATGAAGGCGTGGGAGTTGGCGGAAAACATGCGCCATACAAGCAAAGCCAACGAAAAGAATTGTATTTTAAATATGCCGAACAACTTGTGGCGTCGCAAAACGCTTATTACGCTTTCGACAGCAACGAAGAACTTGACAGCATCCGCAAGCAATACGAAGCCGAAGGTAAAGCGTTTATTTACAATCACACCGTTCGCGAGCAAATGAAAACATCGCTTGCAATGAGCAGCGACGAGTTGCAACAACGCCTGAAAACAGAAACACATTGGGTTATCCGTTTCAAAATTCCTGAAAACGAAGAAATTACAATGCGCGATATTATTCGCGGCGAAATACGGGTAAACACCAACACGCTCGACGACAAAGTGTTGTTCAAAGCGGTGGATATGTTGCCCACGTATCATTTGGCAAATATTGTGGACGATAAATTAATGGAAATATCGCACGTCATTCGCGGCGAAGAATGGTTGCCGTCGTTGCCTTTGCACGTGTTGCTGTATCGCGCTTTCGGTTGGGAAAGTCCTGAATTTGCGCATTTATCGCTCTTGCTGAAACCCGATGGAAAAGGCAAATTAAGCAAACGCGACGGTGATAGACTTGGATTTCCCGTGTTTCCGCTGGAATGGAAAAATTCGGAAGGTGAAATTTCGTCGGGATACCGCGAAACGGGATATTTTCCCGAAGCCGTTGTAAATCTGCTTGCTTTGCTTGGTTGGAATCCCGGCACGGAACAGGAAATTTTTAATATCGCCGAATTAATAAAAAATTTCAGCCTCGAACGAGTTATTAAATCGGGCGCAAAATTCAATCCCGAAAAAGCGCGTTGGTTTAATCAGCAGTATCTCAGGCAAAAAAGCAACGAAACGCTTGCCGAATTGTTTCAACCTATATTAAAATCAAAAAATATAAACATTGATAATGAATACGTTGCAACTGTTTGCGGATTTATAAAAGAACGCGCCACCTTTGTAAGCGATTTTTGGGATTTATCGTCATACTTTTTTGTTGCACCCGAAAGTTACGACGAAAAAGCAACAAAAAAATACTGGACGAACGAAACGCCGCCGCAGATGCAAAAAATAATTGAAATCATTGACAGTCAGCCTTTCGACAAAGAAAAAACCGAACACGCCGTTCACACATGGATTGCCGACAGCCAGTTGAAAATGGGAAATGTAATGAACGCTTTTCGCATTTGCGTTGTTGGCGCAGCAATGGGCGCAAATATGTTTGATATTGTGAATCTTATCGGCAAAGACGAAACCATACGGCGAGTGAAAAAGGCGTTATCTGATTTAAAGGTTTAGCAATTTAATCAGTTGATTTCGAATATTTTAAAAATTAAAGATTTAAATAATGAAAAATAAACAAATTATAAAAGATAACAAAAGAAATCCCATTAGGGATTATCGCTCGGTAAAAATGACAAACACCACGCCAACATTGCAGTCCATTAGGGCTGCAACCAAAAGCAGAGCGATGCAAACCCGACGGCTTGCGCTTTGAAAAAACAATTCTTTATATGTTATTTATTTTCTGTTACTAAACAAAAAAATCTTTATAACTTTAAAAACTTTATAACTTTACAAACTTTATGAACTTTACAAACTTTATAACTTTACAAACTTTATAACTATAAAAATATGAACGATATAACTCAAAACATAGCAATTGTAGCGGGCGGAAACTCATCAGAACATGAAATTTCGTTGAAAAGCGCAGCGCAAATAATGTCGGCTATCGACAAAAAAAAATTTAATCCTTTTCTGGTTGTAATTAAAGGAACAAAATGGTTTGTACGGCGCGGCGACACAGAAATTGATATTGATAAAAACGATTTCTCGTTTACCGAAAATCAAATCAAAATCACTTTCGATTGCGCTTACGTAACTATTCACGGCACTCCCGGCGAAGATGGAAAACTGCAAGGATATTTTGATATGATACGAATGCCGTACTCGACTTGCAACGTGCTGACATCCGCGCTTTCGTTCAATAAATTTGCCTGCAAATCGTATCTGGCAACAGCCGGAATCTGCATGCCCAAAGGAATTCAGATTTTGAAAGGCGAAAAAATCGACATCGAAAATATCGTAAAAACGCTTGGATTGCCCGTATTTGTTAAGCCCAACGAAGGCGGTTCGAGTTTCGGAATAAGCAAAGTAAAATCGGCAAACGGCTTGGCGGCGGCTGTTGACGAGGCTTTGAACGAAGACAATTCGGTAATTATCGAAGAATTTATCGAAGGCAGAGAACTAACCTGCGGACTGATAAAAACAGACGAAAAAAAATTGCTATTACCTGTTACCGAAATAATTACACAAAACGAATTTTTCGATTATAACGCAAAATACAACGGACAATCGCAAGAAATAACGCCGGCAAAAATTTCGGAAGAAGCCACTCATTTGGTTCACGATGTTTCGTCGCTCATTTACGACATTATGCGCTGCAAAGGGCTTGTGCGCATTGATTATATTTACAGTCGCGGGAAATTATATTTTCTCGAAATAAATATCGCTCCGGGAATGACGGCGCAAAGTCTTGTGCCTCAGCAAATAAACGCAATGGGCGAAACTCTCGAAAACGTTATTACCATGCAAATAGAAGATTTGTTGAAAAACAATTAACGCAAAAAAAAATGACAATCGAAAAAGTTGCCGATATTGTAAAAAACAAATTGCAAAGTCTGTTTAATGAAAATGAAATCAGACAAATAACTCTGCAACTGCTGCAACATTTTTGGCAAATTTCGGCAACCGATTTTTATATCAACAAACAAAAAAATCTTAATCGCGATTTTGATAACGATTTCGTGCAAGCCTTGAAATTGCTGCAAAATCACACGCCCATACAATACGTTTTAGGCGTAACCGAATTTTACGGACTAAAATTTTCGGTAGATAAAAATGTTCTGATTCCACGTCCCGAAACCGAAGAACTTGTTAATCTGATAATTGCCGAAAACAAAGATGCAGCAACAATTATCGACATTGGCACAGGTAGCGGATGTATTGCCGTTGCGCTTGCAAAAAATATCGAAAACGCAAAAGTTTATGCTCTCGATATTTCGGAAAAAGCAATAGAAAAAGCCAGACAAAATGCTGAAAACAACGGTGTTTGCATCAATTTCTTTTGTGAAGATATTTTGTCGGCAAACCATTTTACGCAAATAAAATTCGACTGCATAGTAAGCAATCCGCCATACGTGCGCGAGTGCGAAAAACGGGAAATGAAACAAAATGTTTTAGATTTCGAGCCGCACGCAGCCCTCTTTGTTCCCGACAACGACGCCCTGAAATTTTACAGAGCCATTGCCGATTTTGCAATATCAAACCTTGCCGACAATGGAAAAATTTATGTAGAAATAAACGAAAATCTCGGCAACGAAACCCAAAATTTATTCAAACAAAAAGGATTTGCCGCCACCGAACTCCACAACGACTTAAACAACAAAAACAGAATATTGAAAAT
>JAITPP010000268.1 GCA_031289385.1 Prevotellaceae bacterium
TTTTCAAGTTTATAAAGTTTTTCAAGTTTATAAAGTTTTTCAAGTTTATAAAGTTTTTCAAGTTTATAAAGTTTATAAAGAAATTGGCACGCAGATAAAAAATCAATTACGAATTACCAACGACTAACGACTAAATACCAACGACTAATTACTAACGACTAAATACCAACGACTAAATACCAACGACTAAATACCAACGACTAAATACCAACGACTAATTACCAACGACTAAATACCAACGACTAAATCACAAACGAAATCTCTTTAAATCCAAATTTTCGTTGTTCGCCGTTTTCTGTTTCGAGCAGTAGTTCGCCGATGTTGCTTATTCCGATTATTTTTGCCGTGAATTTTTTTTCGGCGCTGATGTATTGATAAAAACCATCGTTACGGTAAAGATGGTTGAAATAATCTTTTTCAAGTTTTTCATAATCGCCTGCCATAAGCAATTTATAGCGTTGTTCGAATAAAAACAATAATCTTTCCAACGATTTTGCTCTGTCTAATTCTTTTTCTCTGCCAAGTTCATTTAAAATTGACGTAGGATTTGGCGCATCCGACAAAAATGTTTTTTGATTTACATTCAATCCCACGCCTACAATCGACGAGGCTATGTTATTTCCTGTAATGTTGTGTTCTATAAGTATTCCCGTGATTTTTTTGTTGCCAACATAAATATCGTTAGCCCATTTTATTTTTGCTGTTAATCCACATTCTTTCAAAAAATCGACAACGGCAACCGAAATTGCCTTCGACAGCAAAAATTGTTCATCAACTTTCAGAAATTCGGGATATAAAATTATCGAAAATGTTAAATTTTTTGAAGGCTCGCTTTCCCACGAGTTGCTGCGCTGCCCGCGTCCTTTGGTTTGAACGTCGGCAATAAAAACGCTGCCGTTAGCGCCTTCGTTAATTATTGCTATACGAGCCAAATCGTTTGTCGATTCGGTTTCGTTGTACCACAGTGTTTTACAACCTATTAATTCACCTAACTTTTTTATTGTAATCATATTTATTTTAATTTTATTGCGACACAAAGATACACAGATATATTAAAATTATAAAAAATATCTTACTTTTGTGAAAAAATAATTTATTACATGGGTAAAAAAATAATTAAACAATCTGATAATACAGATACTGCGGCAGAATTGCTTAAAGTAGTTGTTGAGGCTATGCACGAAAAAAAGGCGCAAAATGTCATTAGTCTTAATCTTTCAAAGTTAAAAAATTCTATTTGCAAATATTTTATTATATGCAATGCCGATTCGCATACGCAAGTGGCTGCAATTTCAGATAATATAGAAGATAAAGTTTTAGAAAATTTAAACGAAAAAGTGTGGCGGCGCAACGGAATTGAAAATGCTTTTTGGATTATTTTAGACTACGGCGACGTGGTAATTCATATTTTTCAAACAGAGCAGCGCAATTTTTACCGACTTGAAGAATTATGGGCTGATGCCGAATTAATACAATACACCGAATAGAAAACGTACAATTATGAACGAAAACAAAAAAAACAATTCAATAAAAAATTTCAATCCCTATTGGGGATGGATTATAACAGGCGCAGTATTGCTGGCTTTTTACTTTTTTTCCGACAGCGCAAGCTCGCAAAAAACCGAATGGCGCGATGTTCGCGAAATGCTTGAAAATGGCTATGTTGAAAAAGCCGAAGTAATTACAAATCGCAATCGTGTAGATATTTATCTTAACGAAAAAGGAAAAAATGCAAGTAAAGATAAACTCGAAAAAAACAAAAACGCCTCGCCCGAATGGTATTTCAACATTTACAAAGAATGGAAATCGTTTGATGAATTTAAAGCAGCGCAAGAAAATATTCCTGTCGAAAAACGAATAGAGCCTTCTTATAAAGAAGAATCAGACGTGTGGGGCGGAATACTTTCGTGGATTTTTCCGATAGCACTTATAATTATTTTATGGATGTTTATAATGCGCGGAATGACAAGAGGCTCAGGCGGAGGCAGCGGCGGAATTTTTTCGGTAGGAAAATCAAAAGCGCAACTATTTGATAAAAATTCCGCAGGAAACAAAATCACATTCAACGATGTAGCAGGATTGGAAGAAGCAAAAGTAGAAATCAAAGAAATTGTAGATTTTCTTAAAAATCCCGCAAAATATACCGCTTTGGGCGGAAAAATTCCAAAAGGCGCATTATTGGTTGGTCCTCCGGGAACAGGAAAAACACTACTCGCAAAAGCAGTTGCAGGCGAAGCAAATGTTCCGTTTTTCTCGATGTCGGGAAGCGATTTTGTTGAAATGTTTGTTGGAGTAGGAGCGTCGCGCGTTCGCGATTTGTTTAAGCAAGCAAAAGAAAAAGCCCCCTGCATTGTTTTTATCGACGAAATTGACGCCGTTGGACGCGCACGCGGAAAAAACGTAGGCTGGTCTTCAAATGATGAACGCGAAAACACGCTCAACCAATTGCTCACAGAAATGGACGGTTTCGGAACAAACAGCGGCGTAATTATTCTTGCCGCAACCAACAGAGCCGATATTCTCGATAAAGCCCTAATGCGTGCCGGACGTTTCGACCGCCAAATTCATGTAGATTTGCCCGAATTAAGAGAACGTCAGGAGATTTTTCAGGTGCATCTTCGCGGCATAAAACTTATTGCAGGTTTGGATATAAGTTTTCTTGCAAAACAAACACCCGGATTTTCGGGCGCAGATATTGCAAATGTGTGCAACGAAGCCGCTCTTATTGCCGCACGAAATAACAAAAACGCTGTGGACAGACAAGATTTTTTGGATGCTATCGACAGAATTATTGCAGGGCTTGAAAAGAAAAGCAAAACAATATCAATAGAAGAAAAACGCACGATAGCCTATCACGAAGCGGGACACGCAACAGTCAGCTGGCTGCTCGAACACGCAAATCCGCTGCTTAAAGTTACTATAATTCCGCGCGGACGCTCGCTTGGCGCAGCATGGTATTTGCCCGAAGAACGTCAGATTACCACAACGGAACAAATGATGGACGAAATGTCGTCGGCACTCGGAGGACGTGCAAGCGAAGAACTTACATTCGCAAAAATTTCGACAGGCGCAATCAGCGATTTGGAAAAAGTTACGAAACAGGCTTACGCGATGGTTGCATATTTCGGAATGAGCGAAAAAATAGGAAATATGAGCTATTACGATTCGTCGGGACAAGATATGATGTTTGCAAAACCATACAGCGAAAAAACCGCCGAATTGCTTGATTCCGAAGCCAAAAAAATTATTGATAATGCCTACAAACTTGCTAAAAAAGTTCTTACCGAACACAGCGAAGGACTTAAACAGGTTGCAGAATTATTGCTCGAAAAAGAAGTAATTTTTTCGGAAGATTTGGAACGAATACTCGGAAGACGCAAATCGATGGCAAGGCTCGAAGAACTTGGATTTAAACCGATAAGCGACGGACAATTATTTATTGACGATGAAAAATAACTTTTTATAATTGTAAAATATTATTAATATGAAAAATTTAATAGCACGAACTTTAAGCGGATTGCTGTTTTTAGCAATAATGATTGGCTGTATTTTATGGAATGTTTATGCTTTCTTTGGGCTTTCGTGTGTTATTGTTGTTGTTGGAATGATTGAATTTTTTAATATGTTTATTCCAAAAGCAAATAAATGGCAAAAAATATTGAGCATTTGCGCAGGAATATGTTTGATTTCATTCGTGTTTATTGCGAAGAATATAAGCGTACTCGAAATAATATACGTCGAAAATTTATTTATAGCATCTTTAATATTTTTAACATCAATACCAATTATCGAACTTTATACAAAATCGGAAGAGCCTGCAAAAAACATTGCACTTCTTATAATTCCCGTTTTTTATATTGTTTTACCGTTTATGTTAATGCAAACAATGAATGACGACAGCGATAAACTTTTAGCATTTTTCATATTAATTTGGGCAAATGATGTTGGCGCATACTGTTTTGGAATGTTATTTGGGCAACATGGAAAACACAAACTTTTTCCGCGAATATCGCCAAAAAAATCGTGGGAAGGTTTTATCGGAGGCATAATAACGGCAATCGCGGCAAGCATTTTAGTTTCAAAATTTATGTTGCATGAAAATATGCATCACTGGATAATTATTGCAATAATTACCGCAGTTTTGGGAACATTCGGCGATTTGGTAGAATCGATGCTGAAACGTAGCGCAGGAGTTAAAGATTCGGGGAAAATAATTCCCGGACACGGAGGCATACTCGACAGATTTGACGCTGTTTTGCTATCGTTTCCAATAGTTTTTGTTTATATAAAAATTTTTATATTAATATGACAAAAAAAATTCACAAAGAAGGAAATGTAATCGTATGCACGGCATTTTTGACAGTGTCGATTTGCACGGCGTTATGCGTTTTAATAGAGTGTGTGTTGCTTTACGTTTTAACACCAATAATTTTCATACTTTTTTTATTTGTTGTATGGTTTTTCAGAAAACCCGAACGAAGATACATAAAAGATGAAAACGTAATTTTTTCTCCTGCCGACGGGCGTGTTGTTGTTTGCGAAGAAGTTGAAGAAGATGAATATTTGCACGAACGCCGTATTCAGATTTCGATATTTATGTCGTTGTGGAACGTTCATGCCAACAATTTTCCTGTTGGCGGCACAGTCGAATATTGCAAACATCATCAAGGAAAATATTTGATAGCATGGTATCCCAAAGCATCCGAAGAAAACGAACGTACAACTATTGTTGTAAATACAGCGAAAGAAAAAATTGTTTTTCGTCAGATTGCAGGCGTGCTTGCCCGCCGTATAGTTTGCTATGCCGAAAAAATGATAGGAAAAGAAGTTGAACAAAATCAGAAACTCGGATTTATAAAATTCGGCTCGCGTATGGATATTTTTGTTCCGCTAAATGCCAATATAAAAGTAAGAGTGGGGCAAAAAGTAAAATCAACGCAATCGGTTTTGGCGATTATGTAAAAACGATATGAATAAACTTGCACGATATATAATTATTATTGCCGCAATAGCCATTGTGCTTTTTGTTGCGTGGTATTTCAGCAATATCATAATATATATACTTATTGCAGCGGTACTTTCAATTATTGGACGCCCGCTTGTAATGTTTTTCGACAAGTTAAAATTCGGCAAATACAGTTGTCCGCATTGGTGCAGCGCAACATTAAGCCTGATAACAATTTTCTTTGCGATATTTATATTTTTATACACGTTTATTCCTCTTGTGAGTTCGCAATTACACGAACTTGCGGCGGTAAATATCAACGAACTTGCGCCACAAATAAGCAAACCGCTGCAAGGACTCGAACAACAAATTAACAACCTTATTCCAAGTGCCGAACAATTTTCGTTTAATCAATTTCTTGTAACAAATTTAGCATCGTATTTTAATTTTTCGAATATAAGCAACATTTTCGGCTCGGTAGCCAACATGCTTATAAACTTTGTGATTGCCGTATTTTGTATTTTTTTCATTACATTTTTCTTTCTCAAAGAAGATAATTTAATTGTTAACGGAGTAAAAATTTTGTTTCCCAAAAAATACGAAGATAATATTGCCCGCGTGTTAAAATCAATAAATACGCTGTTAATAAGATATTTTGTGGGAATGCTTATAGAAATAAGTTGTGTAATGATATTTTTGGTTTTGGGATTTACGCTTTTCGGCGGATTAAAATTTTCGACAGCAATGGTTATTGCGCTGTCGGCAGGTATTCTCAACGTTATTCCTTACGTAGGACCACTTGCAGGCGGAATTTTAAGCATAATTGTAGCATTGGCAACCGATGCAAACTTTATTACAACAGGCGACATGAGCATAGTTGCACCAATAATTATAGTATTTGTGATAGTACAAATTATTGATAATATTATTCTTCAACCGCTGATTTATTCAACCAGCGTAAAATCGCATCCGCTCGAAAATTTTATAGTATTGCTTGTTGCCGGAAATATTGCAGGAATATTAGGAATGTTAATAGCCATACCAACATATACGGTAATTCGCGTATTTGCAAAAGAATTTTTATATAATTTCCGCCTTGTTCAAAAACTTACTGAAAATATTTGAATAGATAATGATTAGTGGTTAATGATTAGTGGTTAATGATTAGTGATTAGTGGTTAGTGATTAGGGGTTAGTGGTTAGTGATTAGGGGTTAGTGGTTAGTGATTAGGGGTTAGTGGTTAATGATTAGTGGTTAGTGGTTAATATTTTTTTATATCTTTACAAAAAATCTAAAAAACAAAATGAAACTTTTAACTATAAAACGACTGATGTATAATTTGTTGATTAATAAATCAGCAAATGTTACGGTGCAGTTAATTCGTTATACTATTGTGGGCGGATTTGCCTTTTTGATAGATTTTTCATTATTATATTTACTTGCAAAATGTGTTGGATTACATTATATTGTATCAGCAAGCATTTCTTTTATAGCAGGACTGCTTACCAATTATTTTATAAGTGTAAAATGGGTTTTTACCGCTTCAAAAATTAAAAATCGCAAACTCGAATTTCTTTTTTTTGCATTAATAGGCATTATAGGATTAATTTTAAATGATATTTTCTTGTATATCTTTACAGATGTATTTAAAATATATCTTATGTATTCAAAAATTATCAGCGCGGCATTGATATATCTGTGGAACTTTTTTGCAAGAAAATATTTAATTTTTAATGTTTCAAAAAACAATAATTTATTATGAACGATAAAGAACAAACGGTTATCATAGGCGCAGGACCCGCAGGATTGACGGCTGCCTACGAATTATCAAAAAAAACAAATCATAATATCAGCGTATTTGAAGAACTGAACGATATTGGTGGAATTTCTAAAACTATTGAACATAACGGCAACAGAATGGATATCGGAGGACATAGATTTTTTTCTAAAAACGATGAAATTATGCAATGGTGGAATATGATTCTTCCACTTCAAGGTAAACCTTCGTTAGATGATATATTGCTTGAAAAAAATAAAAAACTTGCCGAAAATGGGCTCAATCCCGAAGAAGAAGACAGAGTAATGCTTATTCGGCAACGGGTATCGCGAATATTTTACTTGCGAAAATTCTTTGATTATCCTATCTCTTTACATTGGCAAACGTTTGCAAACATGGGTTTAATACGAACTCTTAAAGCAGGATTCGGATATATTTATTCTTCTTTTAGAAAACGAAAAGAAACATCATTAGAAAATTTTTACATTAATCGGTTTGGGAAACCTCTTTATGGAATGTTTTTTGAAAATTATACCGAAAAAGTATGGGGAATACATCCATCTAACTTGGGCGCAGATTGGGGTGCGCAAAGAGTTAAAGGGCTTTCGTTAATGAATATTATAAAAGATATTATAACAAAACCATTTCGAACAAAAAATGTATCTCAGAAAAAAACAGAAACCTCACTTATCGAAACATTTATTTATCCCAAATATGGTCCCGGACAACTGTGGGAAAATGTTGCTTCGGATAGCGAAAAAAACGGCGTAATAATAAAAAAAGAACATTTGGTAAAACAAATCAATATACAAAACAATAAAGTTGTTTCGGTGGTTGTTTTGCACAACAACGACGAACAAACCGTTACCTGCGATTATCTTTTGTCGTCGATGCCTGTAAAAGACTTGGTAAATGCTATGAAAGGCATAGAAATTCCCAATGATATTAAACGAATTGCATCAGAACTTCCATATCGAGATTTTATTACGGTAGGGCTTTTGGTAGATAAACTGCTGTTGAAAAATACCACAAAAATAAAAACATGGAATAATTTAGTTCCCGATACATGGATATATATTCAAGATTCAACTGTAAAGTTAGGGCGTTTGCAAATCTTCAATAACTGGTCGCCATATATGGTTAAAGATTTTAAAAATACAGTTTGGATTGGATTGGAATATTTTTGTAATGAGGGCGACGAGTTTTGGGAAATGTCGGACGAAGATTTTATTGAATTTGCCGTTTCGGAGTTATCAAAAATAAATATCATATCAAAAGAAGATGTGAAAGATGCCGTAAGAGCAAAAGTGCGAAAAGCATATCCCGCATATCACGGCAGTTACAACGAATTGCCAAAGGTTATAGATTTTCTTAATTCCATCACAAACCTATACTGCATCGGACGAAACGGACAGCATCGCTACAACAATATGGATCATTCCATGCTTACTGCTATGGAGGCGGTGAATCATATAACGGGTTCGCTAAAAGATAAATCTATTATTTGGAACGTTAATGCGGAAAAAGATTATCATGAAGAAAAGTAGTTGGTATTTGGTATTTCGTATTTAGTCGTTGGTATTTGGTCGTTGGTATTTAGTCATTAGTCGTTGGTATTTAGTTGTTGGTCGTTGGTATTTGGTATTTAGTCATTAGTTGTTTCTACATTTTACTTTTCTTTTGCCCCTAAATCCCCTAAAGGGGACTTTTTCTGCACTGCCTAAACTCCCCATTTAGTAACAAAAAATAAATAAACTATAAAAGATTGTTTTCAAAAAAGCAAGCCGTTAGGTTTGCATCGCTCGGTAGAAAAAAGAACCATCCTTCGTATTGCAAGCCGTAGGTTTGCA
>JAITPP010000316.1 GCA_031289385.1 Prevotellaceae bacterium
GTTGCAAACCTACGGCTTGCAATACGAAGGATGGTTCATTTTTCTACCGAGCGATGCAAACCTAACGGCTTGCTTTTTTGAAAACAATCTTTTATAGTTTATTTATTTTTTGTTACTTAGTCGTTAGTATTTAGTCGTTGGTATTTAAATAAATTGTATTTTTGTTTTAGAAAAAATTTAAGGTTATGGATAAAAGAGATGCTATGATGTTAGCCCAACAATATATAAATGTTGTTAGTGAAAAATATATGCTTGTACACGCATTGGTTTTTGGCTCGTATGCAAATGGAATTCCCCATGCCGATAGTGATATTGATATAGCGGTAGTCATTAAAAATATTGATAACCTCTTTGATATACAGGTTGATCTTATGCAACTTCGCGAAGATAGAGATTTAATAATTGAACCACATGTTTTTCGTGAAAAAGATTTCAATAACGACGATCCCTTAGTTCACGAGATATTACAGGTTGGCGTAGATTTGAATGTTTAATTAATAGTGAAAGTGTATAAAAATTAAAATTTTTGCTTTTTCTATTCAAATTTTTATTACTTTTGCAACCGATTTCAAAAATGGTGAGGATAGCTCAGTAGGTTAGAGCATCGGATTGTGGTTCCGAGGGTCGTGGGTTCGAGCCCCATTCTTCACCCTAATTTTTCTTAAAAAAGCAATTGAAAATAAATAATTTAAGTTCATTTGAACTTTTTATCAAATTCATCTAATATCTCAATAAATTCATTTGGCAATTTATCGTAAACAAAATTAAGTATTTCATTAGGAATAACTTTGTAATATGCAGATGCTATTCCTCCTGCAATGCAAGCAATAGTATCGCTATCGCCTCCAATTGAAATCGCAAGTCTTATTGCATTTTCAAAATCGGTACTTTCTAAAAACGCAACTATGGATTGAGGAACAGAGCCTTGACACGAAACATCAAATGTATATGTTGGGCGTATTTCATCAAGAGAAAAATCAAGATTGTATAAAAATGTTTCGGATACATATTTCTTTATTTCTTCTTTTGTTTTTCCTTGCTTCGCTAAAAACACAGCCGCAGCAACAGCCTGAGCGCCTTTAATTCCTTCCGGATGATTATGTGTTACTTCTGCTGTTTGTTTGGCTACTTCAAGAACTTCCTCTAAATTATTGTAAGCAAAACCAACCGCGCTAACTCTCATTGCCGAGCCATTTCCATAGCTAAGATATGGTTGTGGATTTTTATTATCTAACCATGCTCTAAATCTACCGCCATAACCGCGTCCTCTATTTCTGTTGCCATACTCCCAAATCGTTTTCGCAAAATCTTTATTATTAAGCAAACTATCTGCAACAGCAACAGTTAGTACAGTATCATCTGTAAATTTTGATTTTTCTGAAAATAAAGCAAATTCAGTTGTTTTTACGTTGTGCCATTCATAAACAGAACCTATTATATCTCCTGCGATTGCACCAATGATAGTATTGACATATTTTTAATTTTATTTAATTTTTGACTGTTTTCTGATTGATTACAACTTTACTCATTCAATATTTGTAACGTTTTATTATCAAATTTTCCATCAAAAAATTTATTTAAAACCTGTTTAAATACCTGATTTGTATTTTCTGTTTGTGAAAATAACGTCATCGACGATTGGAGTTTTAGATTGTCAGGAAAACCAAAAATTGAATACGCATCGTTATTATCAAGTTTAAGCAACTCGTTTGATATTTCAATTAATCTCGTTCCCAATGTATCATCATCAAGATACATTTTGGCTTCATTTATATCTTTTATTGCATAATATTTTGAAATTTCACTTCGCCCTAAACCTATAACCTGCGGAAAAATATACCACATCCAATGACTTTCTTTTTCTCCGTTTTTAATTTCAGATAATGCGATAGAATATTTTTCTTTTTGTGCCTCTAAAAATTTATCTAATTTGTTTTTCATGGTTATATTATTTTAGACAATAAAAATTTTATTTTTCGATAAATTTTATCAATCAAACTCTTATTTTTTCCAAAATTTTGACATAAATGATTCTTCTTTCGAAAACATTTTATTTTTGAAATTTTCGTTTCGCAGCAAGGTTATGTAATCTTTGTTTTGAAGAATTTGTTCATCAATCAGTCGTAATTGCTCGCGCGAGTGCGCTCCTGTACCCATTAAATCGTAGGTTTTGGCGCGAAGTAAATTTTCTGCCGCCACAACAACATCTTCGCCAAAATATCCTGCCATATCTATTAAATTTAATTGAAACAAACATCCCTGTCCTTTCAAATCGGCAATCATTTTCCAATCGTAGCGCAGATAATGATGCAATTCGGGATGTGCAATAATTGGTTTATAACCTTTTGCACAAAGTTTTTTTATAATATCATCCAAATTATCGGGTTTGTTGCGTAAAGGCAACTCAATAAGCACGTGCGATTCGGGATATGTAAGAAGTTTTTCGTTGTCAATTAAATCGCTCAAACCTTCGTCAAGATAATATTCGGCAACAACTTCGAGTGTTACTTTTATTTTGTTTTCGACAATTTGCTTTTTAAAAACGTCGGCGCGTTCAAGTATTGATTGATGCGTATTTGACGGGCGCGTCAATCGCACGTGTGGCGTTACATACACAGTATTTACATCGTAATTCTGAAAATATTTAATTACTTCCAGCGCCTGATTTGTAAATTCGGGATCGCAGCCTATCGTAGGCAAAATATGACAATGAACCTCAGTGTCAATATTTAGTTTATTTCGTGAAAACGGATTACTCATAATAATGTCTTTATAATGTTTTCACAAAATTACGATTTTTTTTTGAAATTTGTGAATTTTGTGAAAAACCTTTTAAAATTTTGTATTTAGAAATGATTAAAAAGCACGCAGATAACGCAGATTATACAGATTTTCAGAGATTACAAAAATATTTATGTTTATGAAACATGATAAAAAACGACAGGCTACCGTGATTTATTCGGCAGCCTGTTGTTTCCTGATTATCTATATATCAATTAATTTTTTTAAAAAAGAAACTGTTTAAATTTTAATTGCAATATTTTTTATTCTTAAACAAAAATTTATCAAATTATAAACCTAATCATCAATAATAAATCAAAAATACCTTTCAACGCTATCAACAAAGGTATCTTTCAATAAAACTTTTTTGTCTTTGTCGAGAAGGTAAAGTGTTGGAATTGCACGCAAGTCGTATATTTCATCATGTCTTATTGCAAGTTTTTTATCGTAAGCGTTTATCCAGTTTTTGGGAATTTGGGACTGATGATTTTTCCATTCGGTTAAATCTTCGTCGGGATATACAGCCAAAATGGTAAGTAATTTCTCTTTCAGCAGTTGTTGTATAAGCATCGACGTTTGCATTTTTTCAGTATATTCCATACAGGCATTGCAGCCGGGATTGTTTATAAACAATAGCGTAAAATCGGTTTTTATATCATACAGTTTATGTGTTGCGCCCGATGCGAGCGTGTAGTCAAAATCGGCAGCCTGCTCTCCAATTCTGTTTTTCAACGCCATTTTAAGGCGATATTCGGCAATAATTTTATTATTTTCGTCAATTATATCAGTGCTGACAATACTTTGCAAAACGGGAACGTAAAATTCATCGCTGCGATACGGCGAATTTGCTCCGTATAAATATTTTTCGCAAAAATTTACAAGACGTATGTATGCAATGCTGTCGGTTTCTGCTTTGTGCATCATTGTTTCTATGCTTTGCAGGGCTGTTTGTAAATCTACATTTTGCAATATATTTAAAAAGCCTGTAAATATTTGCAGTGTAGTTTGTTTGTATGCCAACGAGTCGGAAAAATCAAAATCTTTCCAATAATTATTTGCAATATATTTGTACGATTCTTGTTGGTCGCTAATAATAACAGGCACAGCGGGCAAAGCAAAATCTTTCGGCTCTTTCGCTTTGTTGCTATTGGCATTGCTGCACGACAGCAATATCAATAAAAATAAAACATGGAAAAAAAACTTATTCATTATTTGCAACCGTAGTATCTTTGTCGGCATCATCTTTTTCAAAGTCAAGCATACCGTTGCTTTGCAGTTGATTGTACCAATCTGCTATTTTTTTCATGTGCGAAACGTATAAACGATCGCGATCGTAGTCGGGAAGTATTTCTTCAAAATATTTTTTCAATACTTCGGGCGTTGCTTTTTTTACTTCGATATTTATAGCGTTATTGCTTTCTTTTTCTTTTATTTTTTCAAGTACCACAATCAAAGAAACTTCTTCGGAATTAGTAAACACCGATATATCGTGCAACGAACTCACTTTTGCCGATTCGCCGAAAATCGTTCTTTTTTTATCGTTAATATTTTCGGCTATAATGCCATTTTTTGTTTTTGCTACAAAGGCAAATAAACCGGAGTGTCCCGAAACAGACAAAATTTTTTTCAAATCAACTTTATTTTCGCTCATTTTTTTCAGATATTAAATTTGAATGCAAAATTAATAAATATTCTCAATTATTTGTAAACATTATGCTCTTAAATGTTTTTTAACTTTCAATATGTTTATATACTTTATGCGACATAGTTTTGTGTAAAAGCATTATCCTACTTTTATGGGCTTCTCTTTTTTCTCCCACAAAGGCACGAAGTCCACAAAGATTTTAAATATTTTTATAAATAATTTCTTCGGTTCTTAGTGCCT
>JAITPP010000044.1 GCA_031289385.1 Prevotellaceae bacterium
GCCGGCGATGTTACAAACATTCCATATAAACAAATTATGATTTCTATGGGCGAGGGTGCAAAAGCCGCATTAAGTGCTTTTGAAGATAATATGAGAAATTAATGTGAAAATAGTGGTTAGTGATTAATGGTTAGTGATTAATGATTAATGGTTAGTGGTTAGTGATTAATACGACCAGCGACTAAATACAGAATACGGAATACTAAATACTAATTATAGAATACTTTAAAAAAAATTATTATGGAAAAAATTCAAAACTTATCAGAAAAATTACGTCCAAAATCAAATTATCAATTATTGATTGATGGTGAATGGCGTAATAGCTTATCAGGCAAAACGTTTACAAGTATAAATCCCGCAACGGGAGAAAAATTATCAACATTTGCCTCTGCCAATGCTTCGGATGTTGATGCTGCCGTAAAAGCAGCATGGAAAGCATTTCCCGAATGGAGTAAAACATCTCACGCTCAACGTTCTGCCATTCTGCTTGCTATCGCCGACAGGCTTGAAGCGCAAGCCGAACGTTTTGCAACATTAGAATCGTTAGATAACGGAAAACCTATACGCGAAACATCAAACATAGATGTGCCGCTTTCGGTTGATCATTTTCGTTATTTTGCAGGTGCTATTCGCGCTCAAAGCGACGAAGCGGATGCAATAGACAAAGACACTATCAGTATAATATTAAGCGAGCCTATTGGCGTAGTGGGACAAATAATTCCATGGAATTTTCCGCTGTTAATGGCAGCGTGGAAACTCGCTCCCGCGCTTGCTGCCGGAAATTGTATTGTGATAAAACCATCAAAAGAAACATCTGTTACTTTGGCAGAATTAGGATTTATTCTTAACGAATTATTACCTCGCGGAGTTGTTAATATTATAACAGGTTCGGGAGCGGAAGCAGGCGAGGCTATGCTTATTCATCGCGAATTTAGTAAACTTGCATTTACAGGCTCTACCGAAGTTGGTTACAATGTTGCAAAAGCAGCAGCAGAAAAATTAATTCCTGCAACTCTCGAACTCGGCGGAAAATCTGCAAATATCATATTTGATGATGCACAGTTCGACAAGGCTGTTGATGGCGTTGCGCTTGGTATTATATTTAATCAGGGGCAAGTTTGTTGCGCAGGCTCTCGTCTTTTGGTGCAGCGTGGTATTTACAATAAAGTGCTGGATAAATTAAAAGAAAATTTTGCAAACATACGTGTAGGCAATCCGCTTGACTATCAAACTCAAATGGGCTCGCAAATAAACGAAGAACAAATGAATAAAATCCTTAATTACGTAAAAATAGCCACCGCCGAAGGTGCAAAACTTATTGTCGGCGGCAAACGCTACGGAAACGAAGGCGCATTTGTGATGCCAACAGTACTTGCTGATGTAAAAAATAATATGTGTATAGCGCAGGAAGAAGTTTTTGGACCTGTTTTGGCTGTTATTCCTTTCGATACCGAAGAAGAGGCAATACAAATTGCAAACGATTCGGAATATGGTTTGGCAGGAGCAGTATGGACTCGCGATATTAATAAGGCTTTGCGCGTATCGCGTAGTGTTCGCACAGGACGTATGTGGGTAAATTGCTACAATCAATTGCCTGCACACACTCCTTTCGGAGGATATAAAAAATCGGGCATAGGGCGCGAAACTCATAAATCAATTCTTGATGCGTATTCGCAAAAAAAGAATATTTATATTAACACATCCGAACAACTAAGCGGATTATTCTAAATTTACCAAATGTTTTTTTTAACGTTAATGGGTGTCCAAAATCTAAAAGGACACCCACTAATATTTTTATTTTTGAAAAGCGAGAAATGGTATTTGTTTAGTATTTAGTCGTTTTTTTACCACAAAGTTCACAAAGGTTTTCACAAAGAACACAAAAGTTTTTGGAATTAGTAAATTTGTATAGAAGTATAGATAAAATTACTTTGATAATCAAATATTTAAAAATACAAAACCTCTACTTTATTATCAATTCCATTTTTTATCTGTGGAAATCCGTCGCATCTGTGTAATCTGTGCGCCTTTCATTCTTCATTCTTAACTCTTCATTCTAAAAGTCGTGCGGGTGAGCGGTTGCAATTCTAAATATCTTTTGTGCTCCGCACTTTTGATTGCCATATTATCTCATCCCCGCATTTCGCTGCGCTACATACGGGGTTATCAACATTTAAATCTTTCGGACTTTCGTAATTCGTAATTTCGTAATTCGTAATTGTTATTTTTAACATCTTAACTTCTTTTTCCCATTTTCAATTAAAATATTACCTTTGTATCCGAAAATTTTGAATAATTAAATAAAAAAATTATGAAATTATTACAGGGAAAAGTTGCTGTGATTACAGGTGCAGCACGTGGAATAGGCAAGGCTATTGCTATTAAATATGCTTCGGCAGGAGCAAATATTGCTTTTACCGACTTGGTAATTGATGACAATGCAAAAGCAACCGAAAAAGAAATTGAAGCTTTTGGCGTGAAAGTTAAAGGCTACGCTTCGAATGCGGCAAACTTTGATGAAACACACAAAGTTGTTGATGAAATTTTAAAAGATTTCGGGCAGATTGATGTTCTTGTAAACAATGCAGGCATTACAAAAGACGGACTTATAATGCGCATGAGCGAAAGTCAATGGGATGCTGTGCTTGCGGTTAATCTAAAATCGGCATTCAATTTTATTCATGCCTGCACTCCTATTATGATGAAACAGCGGGCAGGAAGTATTATCAACATGTCAAGTGTTGTAGGCGTTAGCGGAAATGCAGGACAATGCAATTATTCGTCGAGCAAGGCGGGAATGATTGGTTTGGCAAAATCAATTGCTCAGGAACTTGGTTCACGCGGGATACGAGCAAATTGTGTCGCTCCGGGATTTATTATTACCGAAATGACGGCTGCTCTTCCCGAAGATGTAAAAAAAGGCTGGGCAGAAAAAATTCCTTTACGGCGTGGCGGTACACCCGAAGATGTAGCAAACGTTTGCTTATTTTTGGCGTCAGAACTTTCGTCGTATGTTAGCGGACAGGTTGTAAACTGCTGCGGCGGAATGAATATGTAATATTTAGTCGTTGGTATTTAGTATTTAGTCGTTAGTATTTGGTATTTAGTCATTAGTCGGAAGTTAGAAAAATAATTACGAATTACGATTTTGTTAAATAAAAAACCTTTGCGCTCTTTGCGAAAGACTTTGCTTGTGTCCTTTGCGGTAAAATGCAATTACGAATTACGAGGTTTGCATATAAAAAACTTGGAATTGGTAATAAAGTAGAGGTTTTGTGTTTTTAAATATCTGATTATCAAAGTAATTTTATCTATACTTCTATACAAATTCACTAATTCTAAAAAAACTTTTTAAAGTTCATAAAGATTTTTTCATTTTACAAAATCTTAATTTGTAATTGATTTTTATCTGTGTTATTTGCGTTCTTCTTCAAATCAACAAATAATCAAATCAACAAAAAACAGACTTACTACTTACGATTAATGACAATCGCTGTGGCAATCGCTGCAATTGCAGTTGCATGAGTTTTGCAGTTCTTCTAATTCTTCGGCTGTTATTTCGTGTACATCTACTACTTCGCCGGTAAAGTTTAAATCGCAACCTGCAAGCGGATGATTAAAATTCATAACAATAGTATCGTCGTTAATATTTTCTACTGTTCCGTTAAGTCGGTTACCTTGCGTATCGAGCATTGGTATTACGTTTCCGATGGTAAATAAACTTTCGTCAATTTCGCCATCAACATTAAATATTTCTTTTGATAATTCTACAAAAGCATCGTTTTCAATTTCGCCGTATGCTTCGGCAGCTTTAAGGTTGAAGTCAAATGTGTCGCCTATTTTTTTACCTTCGATATTTTCTTCGAATTTCGGCAACAAAAAACCTTGCCCAAAAATAAAGCGCATTGGATTTTCTTTGTTTACTGTTTCTATAACTTCATCATCAACTTTTAACACATAAGCCAATGCAACCGATTTGTTGTTTTCAATTTTCATATTTTCATATTTTTTTAATAAATTACAATAAATTTTGGGTACAAAGGAACGATTTTTTTTTGTGATTTTAAAAAATAATTGAACAAAAATTTGTTTAATCAAATTTAATTGCCGTTATTTGCTGAATATTTATAAAAGTTTTTTAAAATGAACGGAAATGTTAAATGGTTTAATAAAGTTAAAGGTTTTGGCTTTATTACAACAGAAGAAGGAAAGGAAATTTTTGTACACTTCACTGGAATTGTAGATGATGGTTTCCGCACT
Source organism: Prevotellaceae bacterium (assembly GCA_031289385.1). Taxonomy (GTDB): domain Bacteria; phylum Bacteroidota; class Bacteroidia; order Bacteroidales; family UBA932; genus JAIRKV01. Next base: position 4,261 of record JAITPP010000044.1, read on the forward strand.
CTAAAAGAAGGACAGGCAGTTGTTTTTGAAGTAGAAAACAGTGCTAAAGGACCTCAGGCAGTGAATGTTAAACCAGTGGAATAATTTATATTCAGTTTTAACTTCAATCTTTAAAAAAGAACCGATGAAAAATCGGTTTTTTTCGTTTTAAAAGCATTTTAAAAACTATTTTTTTTGGCGATTAGTGTTAAAATTTGAGTTAAGAAAACAGTTAAATTTTTAATTTTCATATTTTTATTTT
>JAITPP010000199.1 GCA_031289385.1 Prevotellaceae bacterium
TTTCATTCTTTTTCAAATTATCTATAAAAACACGGAAAATCAAAGACTTTGCAAAGATAAAAAACATTATATATTATTGATAATGAAATTATTATATAATAAAATATAATTTTTGTCATGTACTTAGCATGTACTTAGAAAAATATTATAACATTCATGGTTTCATTACAATTCCCATGCTTTTTCGTCCATCTATTTTTATTACAAGCGGTTTATTGAAATGTACTAATCGCAGAAATTCGGTTTCGGTTACTGCCGGTTGAGAATTTAAAAAATCTTCATCAAAAAATCCGTCATTGCTTGGTGGATTTATTGTGAAATAGCCTGCCCCACACGATGTTAGATTTTGAAAAAAATGAGTTCCCTGACTTGGACCAATTTGATAATTTTGCAAACTACATTCCGTAATAATGCGGGCATTACAAATGTGCGCCCATTTTATAGGAATACCAAGCCATGGATCGCTGCTGCCCCAGCGTCCGGGACCTACGAGGATATAGTTTTTCTCGTTTTTTACAAATTCGCCGTTTATTTTTTCTATTTCTTCCGCAATTTGTTGTGTTTTAGCCGAGTCGAACGATGCGGCTTTCACGTACAAAACATCATAAACGTCGTTTGAAATTCCGTGTCCGAGAGCCATGTTCGAAATCATTAAGGTGTTTTTTTGCGAAATATTTGTCAAATCTTCCTCAATAATTTCTTTTTGATCAACTATTGGGCGTATTTGCAAAAGATATAAAGTAGCCTTGCTGCGATTGTTGGGATGAATATTTACGGCAAATTCAATTTCTATCGGGCGTCCCATTTCTTTTTGCCCTATTTCCAAAAGTGTTTTTAATGTATCGGCAAGCGGAAACAAATCGTGTTCGAGAATATTTGCAAACGAAATAATTTTTCGCCCTTGCGGATAATATCCGGGGCGTATAATTTCGTTCTGAAAATCATAAGTTGATGCAATAAAATTCAACGCACCATCTTTGTCGGCATCTTCTACGCTTAGTTTCAGAAGATTAAATGAGTCGTTTGTCGAAAATTTTGTTGCCATATTTTCCAAATCGAGGGCAAAAAATACGGATTGTGTATCGCGTAAAGCAAATTTTACCGAACTTAACTGCAAAATATTTCGCGGATAAAATGGTGAAAATCTTATAGTATTGCCGCCATCAACAATGTATTTTCCAAGTCCTAACGCTATATTTACAATTCCTTCTTCGGGTTTTTCGTTGCCAATGGGATAAAAATTGAGCGAACGGGCAACGCCGCTTATGAGCGGATACAATCGTTTATTGAATTGTATGCCAACAACTTCTTGAAGCACTATTGCCATTTTTTCTTGATCAATAATATTGCTTGTTGCTGTCATGTAAACTTTGCTTTCTTTGAAAAACACCGACGCATACACGCCTTTTATGGCATCGCCTACTGTGCGCAGCATGTCATCTTTGTTTTCGAGATTTGGAAGCATATATGTTGAATAAACTCCTGCAAACGGCTGATAATACGCATCTTCTAAAAGACTTGACGAGCGTATCGCTATCGGGCGTTTTATCACGTTCAAAAACGATGTTATATCTTCAAATAATCTTTCGGGAAGTTTGGCATCTATAAAATGATTTAAAATTATTTCATCATCAACATCGCTTAATGCAATAGGATACAGATTATTAGTTTCCATAAATTCGTCGAAAATATCGGTGCATAACACAACTGTTTTTGGGATGTTTACCGATAAATTTTCTTTGTCCAATTTATTTGCATAACGTTTAATCATTGTTCCTATAAACGCCAATCCGCGCCCTTTTCCGCCCAACGAGCCTTCGCCGATACGTGCAAAATTGCTGTATTCGTCAAAGCGTTCGCGCCGATAAATTGCTACAATTCCCGAATTTTTCATGCGGCGGTAAAGAACTATCACATCAAAAATAAACTGACGCGCTTCGTCCATATCTTTGTACTCGCTTACATGCACGGGGCGTAACAGTTCGGCGGGAGGAAACATTGCCCGCGAATAGAAAAACCGCGAAAAATGATTTTGCGTCAAATGATATTTAAGCGAATCGTCGGGAATTTTAAAAATTTTATTTTGCAAATCTTTCAAATCCGTTATTCGCATAATTTCTTGATTGGTATTTGGTTCTATTATCACAAAATCGCCAAATCCGAATTGTTCCATCACATTTTTTTTCAAATCCTGAGGATAACTTTTCGAATTTTTATCAATAAACGATGCGTTTAATTTACGGGCGTATTTTATGTTTGCCGTTTCCGACGATTCTATTATTACAGGCGTAGTGTCGCCGCTTTTTTCGCGCACGTATTTTCCGAATTTATAACCTGCAATGGGATCTTTTTTTCCGTTATTGGAAAAACTCATATCCGAAATTATTCCGAGAATATTGCTTCGATACAAGTTATATATTTGTACCGCCTCTTCGTAAGTGCGTGCAAGCAAAATCTTAGGACGTCCGCGCATTCGCAACGTTTGCTGATGCGCATTCAACGCTTCTTTTGCAAATTGTTTGCTTTGTTCCAACACAAATTGATACAGATGCGACAACGCCGACGAGTAAAATCGAATAGAATCCTCAACAAGTAAAACTATTTGCACGCCTACGCTTGCCGTGTCGTCGGGCGCGTTCATTTTGTCTTCTACAAGTTTTATAATGGCAAGCAGCAATTCCGAATTTCCAAGCCAACTGAACACATAATCAATTGCGCTTAAATTTTCTTTTGCAACTCGTTTCGATACTTCTTTCGAAAACGGCGTAAGCACTACGATAGGAATTGCAGGATGTTTTTGTTTTATTTCTTTTGCTGCGCCAAAAATATCCGAATTGACAAGATTGGGCATGAAAATTATCAGTTCAAACGCCCGTTCCGATAATTCTTTCAGCGCGTCTTCTTCGTTCGCAACTTCGGTGAAACGAGGAGGATAGCGTAAACTCAAAGCCATATATTCATTAAAAATCTGTTCGTCAACTCTGCCGTCATCTTCGAGCATAAACGCATCATATTTAGATGCGATAAGCAATACGTTAAAAATACGTTTGTTCATTAAATCGGCAAACGAAGTATCTTTGAATGCAACTTTTTTGAAATCCTGTTTTCCGCTCATTGATTTTTATTTTATAATATTTATTTTTACAAATTTATATCATTTTTTTGATATAATTTATTACTGTACGAAAAATCATCAATAAAGTCGTTGGTATTTAGTATTTAGTCGATTTAAAATATATAAATTATGTTGTGTGTTTTAAGAAT
>JAITPP010000205.1 GCA_031289385.1 Prevotellaceae bacterium
TAAAAACAAATAATTTACATATCTGTACCAACCAAATACTAATGACTAAATACCAATGACTAAATACCAACGACTAAATACTAATGACTAAATACCAACGACTAAATACTACTGACTAAATTACCAACGACTAAATACCAAATCCCAGCATTTAAAAGTAGAAACCGCCCAATCTTTGGAGTATTGGACGGCTTCAACCAACCTAAAAACTTAACCTATGAAAACTACATTTTCATCCGAAAATGCATTGTCATCACCTGACAGGACAAAAGTACTACATTTTATGGTTAATGAAACAAAAGAAAAGTTAAAAAATTAAAATATTACTGAGAATTCTGTTAAGTGTTGCTTAATTCATAAACACCAAACCATCATCAAAACACTCGACAGTGATTTTACTGTCATTTTTAACTTCGCCGCTAAGTATCTTTTTCGATAGTTCATTAACCAGTTCGCGTTGCAGCAAACGTTTTACAGGACGTGCGCCAAACAAAGCATCATAAGCCTTTTCGGCAATATAATCAACAGCATGTTTGCTCACACCAAGTTCAATATTATTTACCGACAAGCGGCGTTGTATATCGTTTATTTGAAGTTTTACTATCTTGCGCACGTCATCTTTGCTGAGCGGCGAAAACATTATTATTTCGTCAATACGATTCAGAAATTCGGGGCGAATTGTTTGTTTCAGCAATTCTATAACCTGTTCGCGGGTTTTTTCGACAATCGTATCTCTATTTTTGGAATTTACCTCTGCAAAATTTTCGCAGATAATATGCGAGCCTGCGTTGGAAGTCATTATTATCACAGTATTTTTGAAATTCACTGTACGTCCTTTGTTATCCGTCAAACGCCCGTCGTCAAGCACTTGCAGCAATGTGTTGAAAACATCGGGATGCGCTTTCTCAATCTCATCAAGCAATACAACAGAATATGGTTTTCGGCGCACGGCTTCGGTAAGTTGCCCGCCCTCGTCGTAACCAACGTATCCGGGAGGTGCTCCAACCAATCGCGATATCGAATGTCGCTCTTGATATTCGCTCATATCTATACGTGTCATCATATTTTCATCATTAAACAAAAATTCTGCCAACGCTTTTGCAAGTTCGGTTTTTCCCACTCCCGTAGTTCCCAAAAATAAAAATGAGCCTATTGGACGTTTTTCGTCTTGCAAACCGGCACGACTTCGGCGAATAGCGTCAGAAATTGCTTGTAGTGCTTCTTCTTGTCCAACAACACGTTTGTGCAGTTCTTTTTCCATCGAAAGCAATTTTTCGGTTTCGCTTTGCAGCATTTTATTGACGGGAATCCCTGTCCATTTTTGCACTATTTCGGCAATATCCGAAGCTGAAACTTCTTCGTTAATAAGCGATGATTTTTCTTGCAATTTTTCTTTTTGATTTACTAAATTTTTATTTTCTTCTTCGGCTTCGCGTATTTTTCCGTAACGAATTTCGGCAACTTTACCATAGTCGCCGCTACGTTCGGCATTTTCGGCTTGCAATTTCAAATCTTCAATAAGTTGTCGATTTTTCTGTATTTTTTCGATAATGTCTTTTTCTTCTTGCCATTTGGCACGCAACACGTTACGCTCGTCGTTGAGTTCGCTTATTTGTTTTGAAATGGCATCGGTTTTTTGTTTATCATTTTCGCGTTTTATTGCTTCGCGCTCAATTTCCAATTGTCGTACACGACGGTCTAATTCATCAATGTTTTCGGGTACTGAATTAATTTCAAGACGAAGTTTTGCGGCAGCCTCATCAATTAAATCTATCGCTTTGTCGGGCAAAAAACGCGAGGTTATATAACGAGTTGATAACTCAACAGCGGCAATAATTGCATCATCTTTTATTTTCACTTTATGATGATTTTCGTAGCGTTCTTTCAATCCGCGAAGAATTGACACGGCATCGGCAACCGAAGGCTCATCAACGGTTACAATCTGAAACCTGCGTTCGAGGGCTTTATCTTTTTCAAAATATTTTTGATATTCGTCCAAAGTTGTTGCGCCCACAGCACGCAAATCGCCTCGCGCCAATGCTGGTTTAAGAATATTTGCGGCATCCATTGCGCCGTCGCTTTTTCCTGCGCCAACCAAAGTATGAATTTCGTCGATAAAAAGAACTATATTTCCTTCCGATTCAATAACTTCTTTTATAACCGATTTCAAACGCTCTTCAAATTCGCCTTTGTATTTTGCGCCGGCAATAAGTGCGCCCATATCAAGCGAATAAATTTGTTTATTTTTAAGATTTTCGGCAACATCGCCGTTTACAATGCGCCGTGCAATTCCTTCGGCTATGGCTGTTTTTCCAACTCCCGGTTCGCCTACAAGAATAGGATTGTTTTTTGTGCGGCGCGAAAGAATTTGCAACACACGGCGAATTTCCTCGTCGCGCCCAATCACAGGGTCGAGTTTGCCTGCACGCGCACGTTCGTTAAGATTTATTGCATAGCGATTCAGCGAATCGTAGGTATCTTCGGCAGTTTCGCTGTCAATTTTCGAACCTTTGCGAACCGCAGCAATTGCCGACTGCAATTCGCTTGCACCAACTCCCGCATTTTTTAGAAATTGAGAAATATTATCGCCAACCTCCACAATTCCCGTTAAAAGATGCTCGATAGAAATAAACCTGTCGCCCATTTTCGACGCCACCTCCGAAGCCTTTGCTATCACCTGATTGCTTTCGCGACTAAGATATTGCTCGCCTCCCGAAATTTTCGGAAATCGCTTGATTGTTTCGTTAAGATTTTTATTGATAAATTCGATATTTGCACCGATTTTTTTGAGTAGATATGCGCCTATACCCTCGTTTTCGTCGAGTATAGCTTTAAGCAAATGTGCAGTTTCGACACACTGATTGCTGTTTTCATTGGCTATATTTAAAGCCTTCTGAATTATTTCTTGTGATTTTATTGTAAAATTGTTGTTCATAATCATTTCCTTTTTTTAATACAAATACATTTGTGATACAATAATGTTTTTGTAATTTTATTATTTTATGTAAAGTTACTATCAAAATACTTGCCAATTGCATATTAGCGACAAATTGTCGTTAAATCACTCACAAACAAGACATTTTGACAAACAACACAACAATAAATATGCCAAAAAGTCTGATAAAAACAATTATAAATTAATAATTGACAATTACACACATTGAAAAAACAAAAACAATAGTATGTCTCAACTTCTTATGACACGAAGAACACTTAGTAACAAAAAATAAATAAACTATAAAAGATTGTTTTTAAAAAAGCAAGCCGTTAGGTTTGCATCGCTCGGTAGAAAAAAGAACCATCCTTCGTTTTGCAAGCCATAGGCTTGCAACCCTCTGCTTTTGGTTGCAGTCCTAACGGACTGCAATGTTGGCGTGGCGGTTATCGTTTCTACCGAGCGATAATCCCTAACGGGATTTTTTTTGCCATCTTTTATAAATTGTTTATTTTTCATCACTTAGCATGAAGATATTATAAAATGCACGACTGAAAAGTGCATATTACAATTGAATTAAAAATTTATTTTGAACGCAAAAACTGTGCAAAAAAATTTTTTGCAAAAATATTTACAAAGCAAGCATAACCTTACAGAACAGTAAATATATTGTTGTTTTTATTTAAATTTATTTTGGAAAAAATTATAATATATGTGTAAATTTGTGAATATGTTTGCGTTTGTCATCAATTATTATTAATTTTGTGCAAATTTAATGCTGTTTAATTCAAAAGTATTTTATGATTTAATATAAAAATTAATACATTTAAAAACATAATAATCAGTTATATATGAAATATTTGAAATTATTTTTCTGCATAATGATTGTATCTTATGCTAATGCAGTGGCACAAACTCAGCCGCAAGAAGTATTCCCTACGTGGAGATGGATTATTGAGCCTCAATACGATGTTGCATGGTCCTTTTATGAAGGTTTGGCAGCGGTGAGGCAAAACGGAAAATGGGGTTTTATTGACAAAAGCGGAAATTTTGTTGTTGAGCCACAGTTTGATGGCGTTAGAAATTTTTCGGACGGAATGGCTGCCATAAAACAAAAAGGTAAATGGGGATACGCAAACGCTAATGGTGAAGTTGTAATTGAGCCCAAATATTACGAAGCGTACGACTTTAAAGAAGACATTGCGCGAGTAGAACGGTTTGCGAAAGATGAAAACCATTATATAAATAAAAATGGACACGTAACACCCGTTGTACCTGTAAAAAAGAAATCAAAAACAATAACGCCTACCAACAGAAGCGTGTTTCAGTCGGCTAAAAACGGAAAATACGGATTTACCGACAAAAACAGTAATTGGGTAATTCAACCCGAATTTAGTAATGCAAAAGAATTTAGCGATAGTTTGGCTTGTGTAAATAAAAACGGCAAATGGGGGTTTATCTCATTGCTATCTCCATACGAATATGTGAATGAATACATTAAAACACAGCTAAATACATCGCAACCTTCGGATATTGGCGCAGAATTAATAATTTTGTTTGATAAGGCTATCGACAATCTTGTAAAATCATCATTACTTGAAATGGAATTGGCGCGTTCACTGATTAGCGATTACGACGAGGAAAATAGCACGTTTTTAATATCAGTACCTGTTTATGGAGATTTGGTGATTAATGTGGAAAAAGAAGATTCGCGTTCGTTAAAAGCCAATTGGGAGCATGTAAAATTCACAGAGCCAGCATTTACAATAGCAAGAGATATAGAAAGCGGGGAACCCCAAATTATACTTACGAGTGTAAACGTAATAAATACACTCAACAAAAATAAAGTACACGCATGGAACTCTAACGATAGATACGAACATAAAAATGCTTCACAAGAGCCTAAATTTCAATATACAACGTTGCGAGAAGCATTTGATAATACGATGCCTAAGAGTAGTTCTCCTAAAAATAAAGATAATAGTAAAGCAAGTTCTAAAAGTAAAGATGATAAAAAATCAGATAGTACTGAAAATAAGGAAAATAATAAAGTAAATTCCGAAAATACGGAAGTTAAAAAAGCAGATAATGCTGAAAACAAAGAAGATAAAAAAGTAAATCCTGAAAATAAAGATGATAACAAGGCAAGTTCTGAAAATAAGGAAGATAAAAAGATAGATAATCCTGAAAATAAAGAAGATGATAATGTAAATTCTGAAAGCAAAGATGAGAATAAAACCAATGAAGAAATTACAGATGATAAAGTTAACTTAGATAATACTGATGATACTAAGACAGATACAGAAAGTACGGATGATAATAAACAGGATACAGAAACCAAAACCGAATAATACATTTAAAATATATGATAATTTAAAATTTATTGTTTATTTTTGTAAAAACAACAACAAATATGAAAAAAATATTGATAACATTTATTGCAATTGCAGGGCTAATTCAAATGTCGAGTGCCCAATCCGATAATTTTGCAGAGTTGCGCAATGGTGCGCTGTATCTCAAAAACGGAATAGTTTTACACGAAACAGATATTATTTCTATTGGCAAACCAACAGGATGCTACGAAAATTGTTACGAAAATATATTTCACGAGCCCACCGAAATGATTCCCAAAATAAAAAACAAGTTTACAAAACAAGTTTATGCACTTTATTCGGGCGAAAAAGTAAGCGTGAAAAAAATAAAACAAATAACTAAAGATGGCGAAAAAATTTGGCTGATAACTTTGTATTATCTTCCTAAAAAGGAAAATTTATATTGCTATTTTGAACAGGCTCTTGCTACCGGCGAAATTATTGTAAATAAAAATGATAACATAATAAATAAAGTCGAAACAACACCCGAAATAAAACAGGAAAATCAAGAACAGCCAAAGCAAATACAACAGCAAGAAAATAACACAACAAATTTCAGCATTGCCGACGAAATTCGTAAACTCAAAGCCCTGCTCGACGAAGGAATAATAACAAAAGAAGAATTTGAAAAACAAAAAGCAAAATTGCTGGAATAAAAAATAATTGCAATTTATTGTTGATTAACAATATATTACACTATTTTTACATATAAATATATCTATTAAACTTAAAACAATTATTCGACGTGAAGAAAAAAAATTTCATATTATCAATGCTGATAATGTTGCTGCCATCATGCAAAACAAATAAGGTAATTATTGACAAAACTGCAATAAAAAGCGATAAAGTAATAGTGGCTTACATAACTTCGTGGAAAGATATTGTTCCTGAAACTCAATATCTTACACATATTAATTATGCGTTCGGACATGTGAATAACACTTTCGACGGCGTGAGAATTAATAATCCCGAACGTTTACATGCGCTTGCAAAACTCAAAAACGAAAATCCAAACTTTAAAATATTATTATCAATAGGTGGCTGGGGTAGCGGACGTTTTAGCGAAATGACTGCAAATGACACATTACGAAATAAATTTGCACTCGATTGTCGCCGCATTATCAACGAGTTTGGGATAGATGGAATTGATATTGATTGGGAATATCCTACGGTTGGCGCGGCAAAAATATCATATTCGCCCGATGATACAAAAAATTATACGCTAATGATGCGCGATTTACGCAATGCAATCGGCAACGACAAACTTCTTACGCTGGCATCGTCGGCGCGAGCAAAATA
>JAITPP010000315.1 GCA_031289385.1 Prevotellaceae bacterium
AGTTTGTAAAGTTTGTAAAGTTCATAAAGTTCATAAAGTTTGTAAAGTTCATAAAGTTTGTAAAGTTCATAAAGTTCATAAAGTTTATCAAGTCCAAATCAACAAATCAACAAATCAACAAAAAACAAATCAACAAATCAACAAAAAACAAATCAACAAATCAACAATTAAACAATTAAACAAAAAAAATCAACAATTAAACAAAAAACAAATCAACAAAAAATCATATTTCACAATTTATTTTTATCTTTGCATTTAAACTTTTTGCTGTAAATGCAATCAAATAGAAAGTATAAATTTTGCTCAAAAGTATTTTTATGAAAAAAATAAAAAAATGGATAATCATTATTCCTGTTTGCGTGATTGCTTGCTGGGGTATGTACGAGTTGTTTTCGAAAAACACCGACGAAAAAAGTAATAACCCTCGTCAAAGAACAGCGGGCGGTGGAAAACCGCTGAATATCAACGGACTTATTGTTAAGGAACAGTCGTTGAGCGATGATCTGTACATCAACGGGCGGCTTATTCCCGACGAAGAGGTAAATTTGTCATTTGAAACTTCGGGTAAAATCGTAAAAGTTAATTTTATCGAAGGCTCGGCGGTAACAAAGGGACAGTTGCTTGCAAAAGTAAATGATGAACCGCTTCAGGCTCAACTGAAAAAACTTGAAGCCCAAGTTCAACTTGCCGAAGATCGTGTATCGCGCCAAAGCACGCTACTCGAAAAAGATGCTGTGAGCAAAGAAGCCCTCGAACAGGTGAAAACCGAACTCGCAACACTCAACGCCGATATAGATCTTGTGAAAGCAAATATCAGGCAAACCGAACTTCGTGCGCCGTTTGACGGAATTATAGGACTACGCTTGATTAGCGAAGGCTCTTACGCATCGCCAAGCACGATTGTGGCAAAATTAACCAAACTTTCGCCGCTTAAAATTGATTTTTCGGTAAACGAACGCTACGCTCAAGATGTGAAGCAAGGCACTCGTCTTAACTTTACTGTTGATGGCGACTCGGAAATATACAGCGCATCAATTTATGCCACCGAATCGCAGGTTGATGCCGAAACATTTTCGCTGAAAGCACGCGCTATTTATCCCAATTTGCGACGCGAACTGTCGCCGGGCAGATTTGTGCGAATACAACTAAAACAAAAGGAAATTCGCAATGCAATAATAATTCCTACCGAATCTATTGTCCCCGAAATGGGCGTTGATAAAGTATTTTTGTATAAATCGGGAAAATCGCAGCCCGTTGAAGTGCAAAAAGGATTGCGCACCGATGCAAATGTGCAGATATTAAGCGGTTTGAGCATCGGCGATACCGTCATTATTTCGGGAACATTACAACTGCGAACAGGATTGCCCGTAGTGCTTGATAATATCGACTCACTGCGAACAGACGCAAGACTTGGGAAATTGTAAATCAATAAAAACCAAAATTATTATTCGTTTTTTTAGAGTGATAATGCTTAATTTAATTTAACAATATAATGAATATTTCAGAACTTAGCATACGCCGCCCCGTATTGTCCACAGTATTAACATTGGCAATAATTCTTTTTGGAATTATAGGATATACATATTTGGGAGTGCGCGAATATCCGTCGGTTGATAACCCGATTATTTCGGTATCAACGTCATATCCGGGAGCAAATGCCGATGTTGTCGAAAATCAAATTACCGAGCCTCTGGAACAAAATATCAACGGAATTCCCGGTATCCGCTCGCTTTCGAGTGTCAGCAGCCAGGGCTACAGCAATATTACCGTTGAATTTGAATTGTCGGTAGATTTGGAAACCGCCGCAAATGACGTTCGCGATAAAGTTTCGCGTGCTCAACGATTTCTTCCTCGCGATTGCGATCCGCCAATAGTAACAAAAGCCGATGCCGATGCAATGCCTATTTTGATGGTAGCCCTCAGAAGCGATAAACGCTCGCTGCTTGAACTTAGCGAAATTGCCGACCTTACGGTGAAAGAACAACTGCAAACAATTTCTGACGTTAGCAGCGTTTCTATTTGGGGCGAAAAACGTTATTCGATGCGGCTTTGGTTAGACCCGATAAAAATGTCGGGATACGGAATAACGCCGCTTGATGTGCGAAACGCTATTGAACGCGAAAATGTAGAATTACCATCAGGAAGTATCGAAGGAAACACAACAGAACTAACCATTCGCACCTTAGGATTAATGCACACTGCCGAAGAATTTAACAACTTAATTGTAAAAGAAGATAATTCGAGAATAGTGCGCTTTCGCGATATAGGACGCGCCGAACTTGGACCTCAGGACATTCGCAGTTACATGAAAATGGATGGTATTCCTATGGTGGGAGTTGTTGTAACTCCGCAACCCGGCGCAAATCATATAGAAATTGCCGATGCCGTGTACGACAGAATGAAAATGATGGAAAAAGATCTTCCCGAAGATATAACATATACTTACGGATTTGATAATACAAAATTTATTCGCGCCTCAATCAACGGCGTTAAAGAAACTGTTTATATAGCCTTTATTTTGGTAATATTCATAATATTTATTTTTCTGCGCGACTGGCGGGTAACATTAATTCCATGTATCGTAATTCCCGTATCGCTGGTAGGCGCATTTTTTGTGATGTATCTTGCCGGATTTTCAATAAACGTATTATCAATGCTTGCCATTGTGCTTGCCATAGGGCTGGTGGTGGATGACGCTATTGTTATGACAGAAAATATATATATTCGTGTAGAAAAAGGAATGTCGCCCAAACAAGCAGGAATTGAAGGCGCAAAAGAAATATTTTTTGCTATTATTTCAACAACCATAACGCTTATATCCGTATTTTTTCCTATCGTATTTATGGAAGGAATGACGGGTAGATTATTCCGCGAGTTTAGCATAGTAGTTTCGGGCTCGGTGATAATATCATCGTTTGCCGCTCTTACATTTACGCCCATGCTTGCAACAAAACTTCTTGTACGTCGCGAAAAGAAAAACTGGCTGTACGCAAAAACAGAGCCGTTTTTTGTAGGAATGAACAATTTTTACCGAAAATCGCTTACCGCATTTCTTAAAAATCGGCTAATGGCTATCGCTGTAATTATAGTAACAATAGTGGCAATAGTATTTTTATGGAGAGAAATACCTTCGGAAATGGCACCTTTGGAAGATCGCTCGCAAATAAGCATAAACACACGCGGCGCAGAAGGAATAACTTACGAATATATACGCGATTATACCGAAGATATAGCCGCTTTGGTAGATACTGTTTTTCCGCTTGCACAATCGGTACAGGCGCGTGTTGGCGGCGGAAGCGGAAATATACGCATCGTTTTGGATGATATACGCAAACGCGATTACAGTCAAATGGAAGTTGCCGAAAAACTTTCGCAGGCAGTACGCCAAAAAACCAAAGCCCGCGCATTTGTACAGCAACAAACAACTTTTGGCGGCAGACGAGGCTCAATGCCTGTTCAATACGTTATTCAAGCCACAAATATCGAAAAATTGCAAGAAGTTATTCCCGTTTTACTTGCAAAAATTCAGGATAATCCCACTTTTCAAATGGCAGATGTAAATCTTAAATTCAATAAACCCGAAACCCGCATAACTATTAATCGCGACAAAGCAAGCGTTATGGGCGTAAGCACTCGCAACATAGCGCAAACACTGCAATATGCGCTTAGCGGACAACGTATGGGATATTTTTATATGAACGGAAAACAATATGAAATACTTGGCGAAATAAATCGTCAGCAACGCAATAAACCTGCCGACTTAAAATCAATTTATATTCACAGCGATAAAGGCGAAATGATTCAACTCGACAATCTTGTTGAATTATCCGAAGGCATTGCGCCGCCGCAATTATACAGATACAACCGATTTGTGTCGGCAACAATCTCGTCGGGGCTTGCTACCGGACGAACAATAGGCGAAGGACTTGACGAAATGGACATAATTGCAAAAGAAACTCTTGATGATACTTTCCGCACTGCATTAACAGGCGATTCAAAAGAATTTAAAGAAAGTTCGTCGAGCCTGATGTTTGCTTTTTTGCTGGCTATACTGTTTATTTATCTTGTGCTGGCAGCGCAGTTCGAAAGTTTCAAAGATCCGCTTATAATTATGTTTTCTGTACCGCTGGCTGTGGCAGGCGCATTGCTGTTTATGTATTTTAATAATATTACTATGAACATATACAGCCAGATAGGAATAATAATGCTGATAGGTTTAGTAGCCAAAAACGGAATTCTTATCGTTGAATTTGCCAATCAAAAACAAGAAGCGGGAATCGACAAAGCAACAGCCATACGCGATGCGTCGCTTCAACGCCTGCGCCCTATTCTTATGACGAGCGCATCTACAATTCTCGGACTTATTCCTTTGGCATTTGCCACAGGCGAAGGTTGCAACGGACAAATTGCAATGGGCGTTTCGGTAGTTGGCGGACTGTTGGTTTCTACTCTGCTTACAATGTATATCGTTCCTGCAATGTACAGTTATATTTCTACCAATAGAACGAATAGAAAAAATGTTGAATAATGATTAATGTTTGGAATGTAGGAATTTAGAAATGTAAAAATGTAGAAATGTAGGAATGTAGGAATGTAGGAATTTAGAAATGAAAACAATTACGAAATACCTGCCCTGAAAGGGCTACTTATTTCAGCATAGGGCAACGCCCTATGAAAAAAACGCAAACAAAAGAGTGCGGAGAACAAAAGATTATTAGAATTGCAATCGCTTACCCGCACGACATTAAGAATGTAGAAATTTAGAAATGAAAATAATTACGAAATACCTGCCCTGAAAGGGCTACTTATTTCAGCATAGGGCAACGCCCTATGAAAAAAACGCAAACAAAAGAGTGCGGAGAACAAAAG
>JAITPP010000318.1 GCA_031289385.1 Prevotellaceae bacterium
CTGCTGTAGCTGTTAAAGTAACAGTTTCGGCAGGACATACATTGGCATCAGCGCCTGTAATGGATGCTTGTGCGGGAAGTGCGATTTTTTCATCATCGCTACCACATGCAGCAAATAAAATAGCTACACAAAGATAAAAAAAGATTTTTTTCATTACATTTAATAATTTAATTTGTTTAACTTTAATTTTGTTTTTATATAGTAAGGATTTTTTATCATTTTAATACATAAAATATTGCTATTTTCATTGCTGTAAAGCCTGCTGCACATTGCTGTTTACTAATTCATAACGGACGGGAGTAATATATCATTCTAATTAGTAATTTCTAAATACTACTGTAATTCATTTAATGCTAAATTAACACCAAACCTTGCTACTATATTTGTAAATAATTTTAGTAAAGTTAATAATTTTCAGAAATATACAAGCATAAGAATATAATGGTTAATACACAAATTATACATAAATAACTGTCATATCGCAAAATACGTTCTTTAATATTTTTAAAAAAATAAACAAATAAACGTCAAAATGTTAAAATTAATCAAAAAATTTAGAACATTTAATTGTACTTATATATCAATTTGGAAAAATTATTCAAGAAATTTATAGACAAAATACAATGAAAAAAATATTTTCATGAAAAAATATCGCATCAAAAAAAAATCTTAATAAATTTTTATGCGTTATTTCAAAATGAATTTATAAATTTGCAGTGATTTTTATTATACTTGTAAAAATAAATTTGTTGTTGATAAAACGTACAAAATACAAGTAAAGTAATAAATTAATTTAGTGTATATTAATAAAAATAATGAAAATATTTATAAACGAAAATGAAATTGAAATTTTTGTTGGCGCTACGGTAGAATCGGCTATTCGTAAATTCGATAAAAAAATATTGTTCGAAATACAAAAAGGATATTCGGATGCTTGCGATCAATACGGAAACCACGTATCGCTTAGCGGTCCGTTACATGAAAATTCACAAATAATAATAAAAAAAATATCAAAATGAAAATGAAAAAATTATTTTACCTGTTAGCGATTTTTGCCTTCGTAAGTTGCTCGTCGGCTAACGAAGAAAAACAAATTATTATCTTATCAACCAACGATATGCACGCAAAAATAGACGATTATGCCAAAGTTGCGGCTTATGTTGAAAAAGTGCGAAGCGAAAACAAAAACGTATTGCTTTTCAGCGCAGGCGATATGTTTTCGGGGAATCCGGTTGTTGATAAATATCCCGACAAAGGCTATCCGATGATTGAAATAATGAATAAAATCGGCTATGATTATGGCGTTTTGGGAAATCACGAATTTGATTACGGACAAGATTTTTTGGTAAAACGTATCGAGCAGGCAAAATTTCCGATACTTTGTGCAAACATTAAAATTTACGAGCAATCGCCTGTTAAACAACCAGAACCATACGTAATATTTAAGTTGGACGGAATAAAAATATGTATTTTATCAACAATTCAGGTAGAAGATTCAAATGGAAAACTTATTCCAAGCGCGCATCCCGACAAACTTAAAAATATTGATTTTTTTCAACCCGTAGAAACAGAACTGGAATATAAATATTTGCGCGAAAAATGCGATTTGTTTATTTCGCTCAATCACGACGGAATAGATGAAGATTCTATTCTCGCTCAAAAAATGCCCGAATTGGACATTATCATTGGCGGACACACACATACGCTCGTTGATGGAATGATTGTAAACGGCGTACTTATTTCGCAAACAGAATGTTATCTAAAATATATCGGCAAAACCACTATAACATTGAAAGATAAGAAAGTTATTGATAAAAAATTTGAACTGATTGATGTATCAACATTGCAGGACGAAAATGAAGAGATAAAAACGTTAATAACAAAATGTTACGAAGAATCGCCGTTGAATGAAATTATCGGCAAAGCAGGCGCAGATTTTGATGGCAAAGAAAATCTTGGCGGACTGATGACAGACGCTATAACCTCAGTTCTTAATACCGATATAGCATTTCAAAATTCAGGCGGTATTCGTATCGCAAAAATCGAAAAAGGCGACATTTCGCGATTAAAAATATATGAACTCGATCCGTTTGATAATGAGGTTATTTTGTTTGAAATGACTTATGATGAAATATATTCGTTAATTAAAAATTCATATCGAAAAAACAGTAAATACGCCGATTTGCAGGTATCGGGAATGTCGTATAATGTAAAAGTGAAAGCAGAGGAAGTTATTGATATTGAAATGTATGACATTAAAAGCGGAAAATTGCTCGACAAAAATAAAAAATATAAAGTCGGAATGAACAGTTACATTGCTGCCGATTATAAATTTGAGCATGCAGATGCTGGAAAATCGCTAAACATAACAACTGCCGAAACACTTGAAGAATACATAAAACAGCAAAAAGAAGTGAACCCGAAACCCGACAGAACAAAAATTGAAAAAACAGAATAAACTTTATGATTTCAAATAAGTTACATACGACTTACGACATACAACTTACGACTTATAACTTACAACTTACGACTAACAATGATAGGAATTTTTGATTCGGGAGTTGGAGGAATATCGGTTTGGAAAGAACTTTACGCTTTAATGCCAAACGAAGATTTTGTGTATGTTGCCGACAGCGCACACTGCCCGTATGGACGAAAATCGGCTGACGAAATTATTGAAAGAGCAAAAAAAATATCTGATTTTTTAATTGGCAAAAATGCTGATATTATTGTTGTTGCGTGCAATACAGCCACCGCTGCGGCAATTAAATATCTGCGTTCGCATTTTTCAATTCCTTTTGTGGGAATGCAGCCCGCAATAAAACCGGCAGCCGTTGAATCGAAAAGCGGAATCATAGGAGTGCTTGCAACAGCCGGAACTTTCAAAGGCACGTTGTATATGAATACGATTACAAAATTTGCAGCAAATATTAAAGTTATTGAACAAACGGGCGACGGCTTGGTAGAACTTGTAGAAAACGGCAAAATATCGGGCGACGAAGCAGAACAGATTTTGCATAAATATATCAACCCGATTATTGCAGCCGGAGCCGACAAACTTGTGCTTGGATGTACACATTATCCGTTCCTTATCGAAACAATAAAAAAAATTACAAATAATGCGTTAGCAATAATAAATCCCGCGCCGGCAGTTGCCCTGCAAACAAAAAAAATTCTTTACGAAAACAATATAAGCAACAAAAACAATTCGGGCAGCAACACATTTTTTTCAACAGGAAACACCGAAACAATGAAAATGCTTGTACAAAATATCAACAAAAATATAAACGATACGAATTTTATAACACACGATATATAAAACAATTACGGTTTTTTTGTTGATTTGATTTTTTGTTTTTTGTTGATTTGAATTAGCACGCAGATAACGCAGATGTAACGGATTTACGCAGATAAAAAAATAGTGGTTAATGATTAATGATTAGTGGTTAATAGCGACTAAATTTCTTATTTGTTGATTTGAGATAAGCACGCAGATAAAAAAATAGTGGTTAATGGTTAATGATTAATGATTAGTGGTTAATAGCGACTAAATACTTATTTGTTGATTTGAGATAAGCACGCAGATAAAAAAATAGTGGTTAATGATTAATGATTAATGGTTAATAGCGATTAAATACTTATTTGTTGATTTGAGATAAGCACGCAGATAA
>JAITPP010000337.1 GCA_031289385.1 Prevotellaceae bacterium
TTAATTATTAATTATTAATTGATTAAATATAAACATTAAAATAAAAAAAGATGAAAAAAGTAAAAAAGATTTTAAAATTTATCTTCATTGGATTACTTGTTTTTCTTGTCGGATGGACATTTTATTTCCTTTACACAAAATCGAAACCAAAAGAAATTGTTTACGAAATTGTGTCGCCAAAAAAACAATCAATTAAAAAAAGTACTATTATCACGGGAAAAATTTCGCCGCGCGACGAAATATTAATCAAACCGCAAATATCAGGCATTGTTTCTGATGTTTATAAAGAAGCCGGACAAAAAGTAACATCGGGCGAGGTAATAGCAAAGGTAAAAGTCATTCCCGATGTAGGCTCGCTCAACAACGCCGAATCGAATGTTCGCACAGCCGAAATAAATCTTACGCAGGCAACTCAGGAATTTGAGCGGCAAAAAAAATTATTCGAAAAAGGAATAATAACACGCGAAGAATACGAAAAATCGGAAACAGCGCACAAAACAGCCAAAGAAAATTACGAAACCTCTCAGGATGCGCTGCAAATTATAAAAGAAGGAATTTCCGAGCGCACGGCAAAATACAGCAGCACGCTTATTCGCTCAACCATCAGCGGGCTGATACTTGATGTTCCCGTAAAAGCAGGAAATTCGGTGATACAGTCAAACACTTTCAACGACGGCACAACCATCGCCTCTGTGGCAAATATGAACGATATGATTTTCATAGGAAATGTTGATGAAACCGAAGTGGGGCGCATAAAAGAAGGAATGACAATGACACTTACAATAGGCGCATTGCAGGATGTAAAATTGGATGCAACGCTCGAATATATTTCGCCCAAAGGCGTAGAATCAACAGGCGGCGCAAATCAGTTTGAAATAAAAGCGGCGGCAAAGATGAAAGAAGATATTTTTATTCGCGCAGGATACAGCGCAAATGCCGAAATTATTTTGGCGGCAGTTGACAGCGTGCTTTCCATTCCCGAAAACACCGTTGAATTTAGCAATGACTCGTCGTTTGTGCAGATTGTAAAATCGGAAAAACCAATTCAGGTTTTCGAAAAACGTTTTGTTGAACTCGGATTGTCCGACGGCGTAAATATAGAAATAAAAAGCGGCTTAACCGCCGAAGATAAAATTCGCGGAACTGTTGCTACGTCTGACAAAAAGAATTAAAATTTAATGTAAATAACCATACAAAAAAATGAAGACAAAAATATTAATCATACTGTTTATATTTATTTGTTCCGCCGTAAACGCTCAAAAAATATGGACTTTGCAGGAATGTATAAGATATGCAAAAGAAAACAGCATTACGGTACGAATGCAATCGCTTTCGCAACAAAATCAGGAAATAAAACTAAGCACGGCAAAAAATCAACGATTGCCCAATCTTACGGCAAGCATGAATCAAACATTTTCGTTTGGACGCGCCGCATCGCCGGTTGATAATTCTTATCAGAGTTTAAACACAGGTTCAACATCTTTGTCGGCATCAACAACCGTTCCGCTGTTTACAGGATTTCAAATTCCCAACGAAATTGACGCCGCCAAACTCGATTTGCAAGCAGCAATCGCCGATTTTGAAAAAGCAAAAGAAGATATCGAATTATCGGTAATATCGTCGTATTTACAAATTTTATACAATAAAGAATTGCTCGAAATTGCAAAAAATCAGCACGATTTAAGCCATCAGCAATTAGAGCGAATAGAAACGATGTACACGTTAGGAAAAACGTCAGAAGCGCAGGTGTACGAAGTAAAATCGCAAGTTGCAAACGACGAACTTGCTATTGTTCAAACCAAAAACGATTTGCAAATATCAATTCTTTCGCTCACGCAGTTGCTCGAACTTTCGTCGCCCGACGGCTTTGATATTGAAACGCCCGATACGGACACCGATTTTCTGTTGCCCGCAAATCCCGACTATACTTACAAAAATGCTTTATTAACACGCGCAGCCATACGCGCCGACGAATATCGCTTGGCAAGCAGCGAAAAATCTGTGAAAATAGCACGTAGCGGATATTTTCCGCAACTATCGTTTGGCGCAGGTTACAGCAACAATTATTACAAAATAAACGGTTACAGCAATACGTCGTTTTCGCAGCAACTGCGCAACAACGAAGGTAAATATTTCGGCTTTAATTTGAGTATTCCGATATTCAACCGATTTGCTACGCGCAATAACATCAGAGCGGCAAAACTGACGGTGAAAAATCAAGAACTGCAACTCGAAAATACAAAAAAAACGCTTTACAAAGAAATTCAACAAGCCTACTACAACGCAACAGGAGCGCAAGAAAAATATAAATCGTCGGAAGTGGCTTTGGAATCGGCAAAAAAAGCATACGAATTTGCCAAAGAAAAATTTGAAAACGGACGCTCAACAACTTACGAATTTAATGATGCCCGCAACAATCTGATGAAAACATCGGCAAACCTTTCGCAAGCAAAATACGATTATATTTTCCGCAAGCAAATATTGGATTTCTATAACGGACAGCGGGGAGAATAAGTTTCAAAGAGTTAGAAGTATAAAGATTAGACCACTTATGGGCAGAGCCTACGCGCCAACAGAGGTGGCAACGCCAAATGATTTGCAGCGATACCGATTTCAACGCAGCGCTCGAAATTGTTAAAACCCTTATTCAACACGCCGCAAAAGGTTATGATGCTTTGCCCTCCGAAATCACGCCACCACCGCAGCCCAACCAAAAGCAATTAGTTTTAGAGGCATTGCCGCCGCAATTCTCGCGGCAGGACTATTTGGCAGCCGCCAAACGCCTCAACATTCCCGATAAAACCGCCGAAAAACACATTGCCAAATTCACGCAAAGCGGGCTGATAAATCATTTTGCACACGATAAATATAAGAAGACATAACGAAAAAGGACAGTAAAGGCGCTGTCTTTTATTGATGTTGAGAACTATCTGTAAATAAAAAATGCCAATTCAGAAAAAAGTCGTATCTTTGCCAAAAATTTCAAGACATAGAAATATTGAAATAGTATGAAATTTGTAGAACGAATAAAACAGTTACGCGAGGAACGCCAACTACCGCAACGAAAATTGGCGACGACTTTGGATATTGACACAGCCACCTATTGCAAAATAGAGAAAGGCGAAAGGCGTGTTAAAGCCGAACAGATTGTAATCATTGCCGATTTATTAGAAACCGACAAAAATGAACTTCTTGCCCTTTGGCTTGCCGACCAAGTTTCGGCAGTGGTGGATGACGAGCAAAAAGTAGCAGACAAGGCGTTGAGTATTGCAAAGCAAAAACAAAAATAATCATCCAATATATTAATTATATGATCGAACAGTTAAAAAACATATTAGCTGATATCAAAGCAATTCAAGCGAAACTGCCGGAACTGCGAGATTTGTTTTGGCTCAAAATTGATCGTTACAATGAAACAGCCAAAAATGCTCTGATAGAAAGAGAAGCAAAAATAGAACGCGAAACTCAAATTACAAAGCATATACCTAAACAAGCGCCTTTGTCTATGCGTGTTATTTTTCCTGACGGAACAATAATAGAAGAACATAAGGCATCATTAACATTTATAAAAACAATAGAAAAAATTGGAGTAGAGAAGATTGAACAATTGAAAATAAAACATACTGTTCGAGCCGATGAGCAATTTGATAGAAATAAAGTGCAAGTAGTAAAAGTAGGAAGTATGTATGTAAATATTTATTCTTCTACCACCGAAAAAAAGCGAATTTTAGATACTGTTTCTAATCGACGGAATCTTAATTTACAAGTAGAAGTAACAAAGACCAATAATCTATGTTCAAAATAACTTGGGATAAAGAAAATAACGGAGTAGAACTCACGATGCGTTCAACGGAAGAAACGTTGAATGTGCCACCCCGTCCTGTGTTTTTTGAGGAGTTGGACTTGCTCGGACTGAATAAATTTTGGAAGCAATCTGCGGGAAGATTTGACGGCAATGAAAATTATAGAGATGTTATTGTAAAATTATGAATCAAAATGGCAAATCAACCTCCATTTAATATCACGTCGAAGACAATCAACCTTGTTTCCGAAATATCCGAACTTATCGGCAAAATTCAGGGGACAGGTGAATATCAACGTAATC
>JAITPP010000348.1 GCA_031289385.1 Prevotellaceae bacterium
TGGACGCGGCAGGGGAGGCATTGAAAAAGCATTGGCAGCAATTACCGCAAAAACAATTTGTATAGGCATTGATAGCGATGTACTTTTTCCTGTTGAAGAACAAAAATTTTTGGCAAAACATATAAATAATGCCGAATATTTTGAGATAAAATCACAATTCGGACACGATGGGTTTTTATTGGAATGGATGCAAATTCAGAAAATATTAAAAGAAAACTTGAGAAATTGAGAAATGTAGGAATGTAGGAATGTAGGAATGTAGGAATGTAGAAATGTAGAAATGAAAATCAACTTAATACAGAATACGGAATTACTGATTAGGAATTGAAAAACGCTCCCCAGCCCCCTAAAGGGAGAGTTGGGCAGTGCAGAAAAAGTCCCCTTTAGGGGATTTAGGGGCGGAGAAAATTAAAAATTAAGAATGAAGAGGTAAGAATGAAGAATTGAACCCCCCAGCCCCCTAAAGGGAGAGTTGGGCAGTGCAAAAAAAGTCCCCTTTAGGGGATTTAGGGGCGGAGGGAATTAAAAATTAAGAATGAAGAGTTAAGAATGAAGAGTTAAGAATGAAGAGTTAAGAATGAAGAGTTAAGAATGAAGAATGAAAAAAATATTGATATAAAAAACTTTGTGAACGTTGAGGCTAAATTATTAATCATTAATCGCTAATCATTAATCATTAATTTGTGAACTTTGTGTTAAAAAAATAATAACGAAACAAAATATAAAAATATGCAAGTATTAAAATTTGGCGGTACATCGGTTGCCGATTCTGCCAACATAGAAAAAGTGATTTCGATAGTGAAAAAAGCCGTCGAACTTGATAAAACAATAGTTGTAGCATCGGCAATAAGCGGCTGCACCGACAGTCTTATTCTCATAGGAAATACCGCTGCAAATCACGATAAAAAATATATTGAATTGATTGACAAACTCGAAGAACGTCATTTGAAATTGATTGACGAACTTATTTCCGACGAGTACAAAGACGAGGCTGCAACAGTTTGTAAAGAGCAGATAAAAAGTCTTCGCGAAATTGCCAACGGCGTTTTTCTAATTCGCGAGTTAAGCAATCATATAGTAGATTTGATAATGAGTTTCGGCGAAATACTATCAACAAAAATTATTAGTGCAAAACTCAGTTCGCTAAACATAAGTCATAAATGGATTGACTCGCGAGCAATAATAACAACCGAGCGCCATCAATCGCAAAATATTGTTGATACAAAAACAACAAATGCAAACATAAAAAAACTTATTGCAAAAAATAATTGTAAATTGTATTTGTTGCCCGGTTTTATCGCCTGCGATGCCGAAGGCAGAACAACCACTCTCGGACGCGGCGGCTCTGACTATACCGCTGCTTTGCTTGCTGTTGGCAGCACAGCGCGGGTGTTGGAAATATGGACGGATGTTACAGGAATGATGACAGCCGACCCGCGCGTTGTTCCCGAAGCCAAAACGATAGAAAATATTTCGTATAAAGAAGCATTGGAACTTTCGCATTTCGGCGCAAAAGTTGTTTATCCGCCCACAATTCAACCTGTTGTTAGCAAAGGAATTCCTATTTATGTAAAAAATACTTTTTCGCCCGAAGAAAAAGGAACGCTTATTGAATGTAATCCGCCCGAAACGCAAGGCACAATACGAGGAATTTCGAGTTCCAACCGCATAGCCCTGCTTTCGATGGAAGGCAACGGAATGGTTGCGCCCGGATATACAAGTCGGCTGTTTGGAACTCTCAGCAGCAACGAAATAAATATCATTCTTATCACACAAGCATCTTCGGTACATACAATGTGTGTGGCTATCGACGAGTCGGCGGCTGACAAAGCAAAAATCGTGGTTGATGAAACTTTTGCCTACGAAATTTCGCTCGGAAAAGTAGAGCCGCTGAAAGTTGAAAAAGGCTTTTCGATAATTTCGTTAGTTGGTAACGATATGAAAACCCAATCGGGAGCAAGCGGGCGAATGTTTGACGCTCTCGGACGGCGCGGAATAAACATACGTGCGATAGCACAAGGCTCGTCCGAAAAAAATGTTTCAACAGTAGTTTCAACCGCCGATGTTAATGATGCCATACGCGCAATTCATTACGAATTTTTCGGTGAATCGAAGAAAACGGTAAATGTTTTTTTAGCAGGATACGGCGTTGTAGGCAAGGCTTTGATAGAAATTATTAAAGAACGAAAACATTATATCGAACAACGTTGGAGTAAAGAAATTGTTGTGGTGGGACTTAGCAACAGCAAAAAATATATTATTGCAAAAAACGGCTTAAATCTTGAAAATATCGACGAGCAGTTACAGTCGGGCAACAACAATATCGGCGACGATTATTTCGATAAAATTTATTCGCTGTCGCTGCACAATACAATTTTTGTAGATTGTACGGCAAATAAATATATTTCAGCAAAATACAACGATTTGTTTTTAAATGGAATTTCTGTTGTTACATGTAATAAAATTGCAGGTTCGTCGGCATTTTCAAATTATAAAACACTTATCGAATCAACAAAAAAAGAAAAAGTTTCATTTAAGTACGAAACTACTGTTGGCGCGGCTTTGCCTGTAATATCAACAATAAATCAAATTATCAACAGCGGCGACAAAATACACGCCTGCGATGCCGTATTGTCGGGTTCGCTTAATTTTTTATTCAGCAGTTACGATGGCAAAAAAACATTTGCACAAATCATTCGCGAAGCCCAAAATGCAGGCTACACAGAACCCGATCCGCGCTTGGATATTTCGGGAACAGACGTTTTGCGCAAAATCACAATAATTGCACGCGAATTGGGAATAAATTCCGAGCAAAACGATATTGAACACGAAACATTTTTGTCGGCAGAATATTTCAACGGAACTATTGACGATTTTTATGCTATGATTGAAAAAAATGAAACGTATTTTCAAAAATTATATAACGATGCCGCACGCGAAAATAAAAAATTGCGTTTTGTGGCAAGCATCAAAAATAAAAAAATTAAAATAGCACTTGAAAAAATTGATGAACAGCATCCTTTTTATAATCTCAACGGAACAGACAATGCCGTGCTGCTGTACACCGATTTCTACACATCGCCGATAATTATACAAGGCGCAGGCGCAGGCGCAAAACAAACAGCATCAGGCGTTTTGAATGATATTTTATTAATATGATTAATTTATTAATGTGCTAATGTAGGAATGTAGATAACACAGATACGACGGATTTACACAGATAAAAAACAATTACTAATTAAATGCCCTGAAAGGGCAACTTAATTCAGCGTAGGGCAACACCCTACGAAAAAAAACGAAAACAAACAGAGTGCGGAGTACAAAAGTAAAATAGAATTGCAACCGCTCACCCGCACGACTTGAAGAATTAAGAATGAAGAATGAAAAAATCTTTACAAACATTATAATTTTTTGAAAACTTTGTGATTAATAAATAATAAATAGTAAATAATAAATGAAAATAGCAGTAGTAGGTGCAACCGGACTGGTTGGCACAAAAATGATTGAAATACTTGAAGAACGCAAATTTCCTGTTAGCGAATTAATTCCTGTGGCATCCGAAAAATCGACAGGAAAAAAAATAAAATTTAACGGCAACGAAATAACAGTTTGTTCGCTTGCCGATGCTGTTGCAAGAAAACCTGTGTTGGCAATATTTTCGGCAGGCAGCGAAGTGTCAAAAGAATGGGCGACGAAGTTTGCAGAAACAGGTTGCCGCGTTGTTGATAATTCTTCGTGCTGGCGAATGGATTCTACAAAAAAACTTATAATTCCCGAAATAAATTCGGATGTTTTAACCGAAAACGATTATATAATCGCAAATCCAAATTGCTCTACAATACAGATGCTGCTTGCGATTGCTCCATTGCATAAAGCCTACAAAGTAAAACGAATAGTTGTTTCAACATATCAATCGGTAACAGGCACAGGATATAAAGCCGTAGAACAAATGCAAACCGAACGCAGCGGCGCAGAGTGGGGCACATATAAAGCCGTTTATCCGTATCCTATCGACAAAAATATACTTCCGCACATCGATTCGTTTACCGACAACGGATATACAAAAGAAGAAATGAAAATGGTGAACGAAACGCACAAAATTTTTGACGACTATTCTATTCGCATTTCGCCCACAACCGTAAGAGTTCCCGTAGTTGGCGGACATTCCGAATCGGTAAATCTCGAATTTGAACGCGATTTTGATTTGCCCGAATTAATAAATATTCTTGAAAACACCAATGGCGTAGTTGTGAAAGACGATATAAAAAACAATATCTATCCAATGCCCATTCACGCTTTTGGAAAAGACGAAGTTTTTGTAGGACGAATACGCCGCGATATATCACTGCCGTCGGGCATAAATCTTTGGATAGTTGCCGATAATTTACGCAAAGGTGCAGCAACAAACGCCATACAAATTGCCGAAAAACTTATCGAAAAAGGATTTATAAAATAATTCAACTTTCGCAAGTTCTTTTTAAGCCGTTTGAGCAAGAGATTTGAAAT
>JAITPP010000063.1 GCA_031289385.1 Prevotellaceae bacterium
ATTCATTAATTTTTAATTGTTAATTATTAATTAGTTTTTTGGTAATAGTCAATACATCTTTGCATAATGTTGTGATTTTTTCCCATTCTTTTGCCGTTATTACTTCTTTTGGAAACAGATTTGAGCCTATGCCAACACAGGTAACTCCTGCGTCAAACCATGTTTTAAGATTTGTTTCTTCGGGTTTTACGCCGCCTGTTACCATTAACATAGTCCATGGCATCGGGGCTTTCAATGCTTTCACAAAATTTGCGCCTAACACATCGCCCGGAAATATTTTGCACAAGTCGCATCCCTTTTCCTGCGCAAATCCTATTTCGGATACAGAGCCGCAACCGGGTATGTAAGGTATTAAACGTCTGTTTGCAACTTTCACAATATCAGGATTAAATAAAGGACTTACAATAAAATTTGCGCCCAACTGAATATAAATCGCTGCCGTTGGCGCATCAATCACAGAGCCTGTTCCGAGAATTAATTCAGGACATTCTTTTGCTGTAAATTTGCTTAATTCGCTAAATATTTCATGTGCAAATTCGCCTCTGTTGGTAAATTCAAAAACTCTTATTCCGCCTTTGTAGCAGGCTTTTACCACATTTTTTGCAACATCAATATCAGAATGGTAAAATACGGGAACTATTCCGCTCGAAGACATCGCCTCTAAAACTTGTATCTTATTAAATTTTGACATAATATTTAATTCATTTACTATTTATTATTTACTATTTATTATTTACTAATTGTTAATTTTACATTTGTTATTTATATTTTATTTCTGTTATTTTCGACTGTTTTTCATATATGCAGTTCCTAATATGTTTTGTCATCTTTCATAATTTGTTTGTTTTTCACCTTTTAATTGTTAATTATTAATTTACGTTTGTCGCTTATACTTTATTTTTGTTATTTTTTGGCTGTTTTTCATATATGCAGTTCCTAATTTATTTTTTGTCATCGTTCATAATTTGTTTGTTTTTCACCCTTTAATTTTTAATTATTAATTGTTAATTTAACATTTGTTACTTATATTTTATTCTTGTTATTTTTGGCAATTTTTCATATATGCAGTTCTTTTAAGTTTTAACTATTTTCATAATTTTCAGAATATTAAATTATTAAATTTCAAATCTTTAAATCATTAAATTATCTAACAACTCTCCCACTTCCATCGCCTTTCATAAGTTGTTCAACTTCGGCTGTTGTAACTAAATTGAAATCTCCGTAAATTGTGTGTTTCAATGCCGAAGATGCAACTGCAAAATCAAGAGCCGACTGATTGTTATCGGTGTATGTAAGCAATCCGTAAATTAAACCGCCCATGAAAGAATCACCGCCGCCAACACGATCAACAATATGCGTAATATCGTATCGTTTTGATTGGTAAAATTTATTTCCATCGTACAAACAACCGCCCCATGTATTGTGATTTGCATTTATCGAGCCGCGAAGAGTTATAATAACTTTTTTTGTACGCGAAAATTTATTCATCAGTTGTCGGCACACCGATTCAAACTCTTGAACATCAACATCTCCGTTTGTTTGCAAAACATCAAATCCTTCTGGTTTTATTCCGAATACTTTTTCGGCATCTTCTTCATTTCCTAAAATAATATCGCAACAATCAACCAATGCGGGCATGATTTCAGATGCTTTTTTGCCGTATTTCCAAAGATTTTTACGATAGTTCAAATCGCACGAAACTGTAATTCCCATTTCGTTTGCCGCTTTTACAGCCTCCAAACAAACGTCTGCTGCGCCTTGCGAAATAGCGGGAGTAATTCCTGTCCAGTGAAACCACTGTGCATCTTTAAAAATTTCCTGCCAGTTAATCATTCCCGATTGTATTTCGGCAATCGATGAGTGCGCTCTGTCGTAAACAACTTTCGACGGACGCGCTACCGCACCCGTTTCAAGATAATAAATTCCTACACGATTTCCGCCTTTAATAATATGTCGAGTTCCCACATTATATTTTCGCAATTCGGCTATACACCAATCTGCTATATCGTTTTCGGGCAGTCGAGTGATAAAATCAACAGAAATTCCGTAATTTGCCAGCGACACTGCTACATTTGCCTCGCCGCCTCCAAATGTTGATATTAAATGATTGGATTGATTAAACCGAAGATAATCGGGAGTTGCCAAACGAAGCATTATTTCACCAAATGTAACTACCTTTTTCATTGTTATTTAATTAAAAATTAAAAAAACTATTTGCATTGTTATACGATATATCTTCAACCATTTTGCCTAAAAACGGCAGTTCCGAAGACGGTAATAGTCCCTGTTCCACATCATTGCCTAAAATATTACACAATATTCTGCGAAAATATTCGTGTCGCGGATACGATAAAAAACTGCGCGAATCTGTCAACATTCCTACAAATCTGCTCAATAACCCTTGAACCGACAAAGTGTTTATCTGCGATTCTATTCCATATTTTTGATCTAAAAACCACCATCCCGAGCCAAATTGTATTTTGCCTGCAACCGAGCCATCCTGAAAATTGCCTGCCATAGCCGCAAGCATTGAATTGTCGCTCGGATTAAGGTTATACAATATTGTTTTTGCAAGTTTATTTTCTTTATCCAAGCGATTTAAAAATCCTGATAGCGATTTTGCGGTATTGCCGTCGCCTATTGAATCAAATCCTGTATCTGCTCCTATTTGTTCAAATAATCTGGTATTATTATTTCGCAATGCACCATAGTGAAATTGCTGAGTCCAAGACTTTTCCCAATCCATTTTTGCACCTTCAACAAGAACTGCAGATTTGAATTTACTTATTTCGTCTGCCGTAAGAGTTACTCCTCCATACACTTTATTAAAGATATTTTCTATTTCCGAAAAGGTATAATCGTCTGCATAAAAAACGTCAAGCCCATGATCGGATAATTTACATCCGACAGATGCAAAAAAATCGTGCCGCACTTGCAATGCTTGCAATAAATCGGAATATTTGCTTATAGAAACGCCCGATACATCTGATAATTTTTCGATATAAGCACGAAAATCGCGAGGATTTTCTACCGCCATTGCTTTGTCGGGACGCCACGTGGGCAATACTTTTACAGAAAAACCTTCGTTTTTCAACGCTATGTGATATTCTAAGGTATCAACAGGGTCGTCGGTGGTGCAAACTACTTGTACATTGTACTTTTGCATTAATCCACGCGCTGTATATTCGGGTAATTGCAGTTTGGCGGTACATTCATCGTAAATTTCTTTGGCTGTTTCGGGTTTTAGCAATTTATTTACGCCAAAGCCTGTTTTAAGTTCCAAATGTGTCCAGTGATACAACGGATTACGCACGGTGTAAGGCACGGTTTCCGCCCATTTTTCAAATTTTTCCCAATCGGATGTATCTTTTCCTGTAATAAATTTTTCGTTGATACCGTTTGCACGCATAGCCCGCCATTTGTAATGATCGCCTTCAAGCCAAATCTGTCCGAGATTATCAAACTTGCGATTTTGTTCAATTTGTTTAGTATCTAAATGGCAATGATAATCAATAATAGGTTGATTTTTTGCATGTTCATGATAAAGTTGTTGCGCTGTTTCTGTTTGCAGAACAAAATTATCATCCATAAATGTTTTCATACTCGTTGTATATTACTGTTATATTTCTAATTTATATTGTTTTATAATAATCATTTGTTTACCAAATCGCTTATAACTTTGCGATAAGCATTTGCGCCTGTCTGTATTCGTTTATCGGCATCGGGCAGCGATGTTCCATATACGGCAAAAGGTGTTTTCCAAATCATACCCGAATGATTAGCAGTAAGTTGATACGGACGCAACAATTCGTCGATAGTAAACTGATTTCGTGCGCCTGCGCGGTATGCTTCGTATTCAGAGCCTGTTGTTGTTACAACCATTAATTTTTTGCCTTTCACACCCGAATTTGCTTGTATTGAGCCAAAAATTTCGTCGCACCATTTTTTGAGTAAATACGGCGAACTTGCCCAATACAACGGAAATTGAAAAACGATATTTCGCGCTTCGGCAAATGCATCTTTGTATGTTTCAGCAACAAAAGGCTCGTCG